>JAYVCI010000265.1:0-3695 GCA_043750035.1 Chitinophagaceae bacterium | reverse complement strand
GTTAGATAAAGTAAATCTATTTAGAAATGAATTTAGAGGTGAATGGAATTATAAAATATCACCTTAAATGTATTGTTTATTTATTAACAGATACTTAGTTCAAAATAGTCCATCCCGAATAGTCGAGACTATTTTGAACTTTAGTAATGTAATGCCGACCTAGTAGCTGTTTAGGCCATTTGCAAAAAAACATCCCGATAGCTATCCGGATTGGCCTAATACAGATACAGTTTCGGTATAAGTTCATCTTAAATCATGCCGTTTTAACACTAATTTTGCCGCAATGAACCAAAAAGAAATTGTGGTAAGTGGCGTAAGGCCAACAGGGAAATTGCACCTGGGAAATTACTTTGGTGCGATGCATCAGTTTTTGAAAATGCAGGAGCTGTACGATTGCTATTTTTTTATTGCCGATTACCATTCACTTACTACACACCCTTCGCCTGATGGATTGCACAACAGCGTAAAACAAGTATTGGCCGAATACCTGGCCTGTGGACTCGACCCTGACAAGTGCACTTTATATATACAAAGTGATTTGCCCCAAATACCTGAGTTGTATATGATACTAAACATGAATGCATATATGGGCGAACTGGAAAGGGTAGCATCGTTCAAAGAAAAAGTAAAATCGCAACCTGATAATATTAATGCGGGCTTACTTACCTATCCGGTATTGATGGCTGCTGATATTATTATGCATAAAGCTGTAAAAGTACCTGTGGGCAAAGACCAAGAACAACATTTAGAAATGGCCCGAACTTTTGGTAACCGTTTTAATAGAATATATAATTGTGAGTGTTTCCCAGAACCCCATGCATTTAATTTTGGAAATAATCTGGTAAAAGTTCCCGGCCTTAGTGGGAAAGGAAAAATGAGCAAATCAGAAAATGAAAACTTTGCGATATTTTTAGCAGATGAACCCGATTTGATTCGTAAAAAAATGATGCGGGCGGTTACTGATACTGGCCCAACTGAGCCTAAACAACCCGTAACAGAAGCAATTCAAAACTTATTTAATTTGATGAAATTGGTTAGCAGTGCTGATACGTTACAACATTTCACAGAAACATATAATAATGCTACTATCCGTTATGGTGATTTGAAAAAACAATTGGCGGAAGATATGATTGTATATACCCAACCCATACGTGAAAAAATAAATGACATGTTAGCCAACAATAATTTATTAGCCAAAGTAGCCAAACAAGGAGCTGACAAAGCCAATGAAAGTGCAAACAAAACCATGAAAGAAGTGAGAGAAACAATTGGGTTTAGAAAATTTTATTAATATATATTTATGCAAGCATCTATCCCAAGTGGTACCCGAGATTTTGGCCCTGTGCAGGCACAAAAAAGAAAATATATATTTAATACTTTAGAGCAGGTTTTTATACTGCATGGTTATCAACCCATAGAAACACCTGCTATGGAAAACCTTGCTACACTTGCTGGTAAGTATGGCGACGAAGGCGATCAACTATTATATAAAATATTAAATTCCCGTTTGGGCGAATCGAAAAAAGCAGATGAGGTTAAAGCTGAATTTGAGTTGATGATGGGTGGAAAATCATTTACTCCCTTATTAACTGAACGTGCATTACGTTATGATTTAACCGTTCCATTTGCCCGATTTGTGGCAATGAATCATCATAGTCTTACCATGCCTTTCAAACGCTATCAGATACAACCTGTATGGCGTGCAGATAGGCCACAAAAAGGACGCTACAGAGAATTTTACCAATGCGATGTGGATGTGGTGGGAAGTAATACGATATATAATGAAGCTGAATTGGTTTCTATATACAATATGGCTTTTGATAAATTGGGGCTAAAGCAATATCAGATAAAAATAAACCATCGCAAATTATTACAGGGAATTGTATTATATATAAATGCCGAGGATAAGTTTATTGATTTAACAATTGCCATTGATAAACTTGACAAAATTGGGATAGATGGTGTAAGCCAAGAACTTACAAAACGCGGGTTTGAGCGGAATCAGATTGAAAAAGTATTATCTATATTTACTATAACAGGAACTGCTATTGACAAACTAAATCAGATACAAGAAACAATTTCGAATCATTTGATAAAATCAGCTTGTGATGAACTAAATAAATTAATATCATTAAGTAAAAATGCAAAAATAGAAATTGATTTTACCTTAGCCCGTGGATTAAACTATTATACAGGCTGTATTTTTGAAGCTGTGGTTAATGACCCTGCTTGTACTTTTAGGGGAAGTATTTCTGGAGGTGGCAGGTATGATAACTTAACTGGGATTTTTGGGTTGCCATACGTAAGCGGAGTGGGCATTAGCTTTGGTGCTGACAGAATTTATGATGTAATGGAAGAACTACAATTATTCCCTGAAAGCATTATACAAAATAACAGCATCCTTATCTGTGGAATGGACGATGAAAGTGTTCACGCAGGTTTTGAATTGCAAAATATTCTGATACAAAATAATATTATATGTGAATTGTATCCCGAAGCTGCCAAACCTAAAAAGATGTTTGGCTATGCCGATAAGAAAGGATTGAAAAAAGTAATTATTATTGGCGAAAACGAACGCCTAAGTAAAACATATACCGTTAAAGACATGACTGCGGGCGAGCAACAAACAATCTCGCTCGAACAATTGTTGAATGAATTAACACCATGAAATCTATCCCGTTCAGCCCATTAGAAAAAGGTTATTATAATACTTTGGTTACAGATTATATCAATCAAACCGAGAACTCAAAAACATTATATAACAACTATTTCGATAAAGAAGGATTTGAGAAAACAATTGCGAATAGGAAATTTTCTGATGAGAATCGTTCAATATTAGTCGAACAATTTATACAATCTTATGCAGGTACTGAAAGTGAATTGCAACTGCAAAATATACAATTATTAAAACACGAAAATACTTATACAATTACCACAGGCCATCAGTTGTGCCTTGCTACCGGGCCTTTGTACAGCATTTATAAAATACTTACTTGTATTGTTTATGCTCAAAAATTAAAGACTTGGTTTCCTGATAAAAACTTTGTTCCCGTATTTTGGATGGCGGGTGAAGATCATGATTTGGAAGAAATAAAATCATTGAATATTTTTGGGAAGGATTTTACTTGGGATACAAATCAAACTGGATCAACTGGTAGAATGGAAACTACAGGTATTGATAATTTACTCGATGAAATAAAAACACTTTTTGCCAATGATGAAAAAACATCAGTTATTATAGAAAAAATTAGCCGTGATTACGCTGCTTTAAATATAAAGCAGGCTACGTTTTCTTTAATAAATTCTTGGTTTAAAGATTTTGGATTATTGGTTGTAGACCCCGACAATGCAGCTTTCAAACAAGTTTTCTCAAAATATATAATTGACGATATTATTCATCACAAAAACTATAAACCACTTACTGAACAAACAACACTTATAGAACAAAACTACAAACCACAATTATATATTCGTGATATTAATTTCTTCTATTTGCAACCAAATAAACGGGAACGTATTATACAAGAAGGTGGTACGTATTATACAAATGATAAATCGAAAAGTTGGAATGAATCAGAAATAATTCAAGAGATAAAAGAACATCCTGAAAACTTTTCCCCCAATGCAGCTTTGCGTCCTTTATACCAAGAAATCATTTTACCGAACATAGCTTATACAGGCGGCCCTGGAGAGTT
>JAYVCI010000264.1:0-8156 GCA_043750035.1 Chitinophagaceae bacterium | reverse complement strand
ATTAAATCATTAAATAACTAGTGGCTAATTTAAAAGAAGTAAGGGTACGCATCAAATCGGTAAGCAGCACACAGCAGATTACCAAGGCCATGAAATTGGTGAGTGCTACCAAATTGCGTAGGGCACAAACTGCCATTATGCAAATGAGACCTTATGCCCAAAAGCTACAAGGTATTATGCAAAATGTGGGTGATAATATTGATTCACCTGAATTGAAAAGTTATTTCAGTCAACGCAAAGTACAAAGAATACTATTGGTTATCATTACCAGCGATCGTGGATTATGTGGAGGTTTCAATGCCAATGTGGGCAAAATGGGCCGCACTTTAATTACTGAGAAGTATAAAGATATATATGATGCCGGCAAATTAGATATGATGTTTATTGGCAAAAAGGGTCAAGAGTTTTTCAATAAATATAAAAACATTAAACAGATTACCGATTTTCGTGATTTGTTTCAAAACCTCAATTCAGATGGTGTTTTTGCTGCTGCTCAATGGGCACTTGAGGCATTTGCCAATAAGGAATATGATGTGGTAGAAATATTATATAATGGTTTTAAAAATGCGGCCACACAAATACTCACCAATGAGCAAATGTTGCCTGTAGTAAAAGCAAAATCTGATAGTAAAGTTGCAAGTAAAAACGATTATATATTTGAGCCCGATAAAACAGAAATATTGGAAGATTTAATTCCACGTTCGCTCAAAACACAACTATATAAAGCCTGCCTCGAATCATTTGCCGCCGAGCATGGTGCCCGTATGATATCGATGGACAAAGCTACCGAAAATGCTGGCGACCTAATTAATGAATTGAAACTGCAATACAACCAAGCACGTCAGGCATCTATTACCAAGGAGCTGAGTGAGATTGTGGGTGGTGCGGCTGCGATGGCGAGTTAAGGGTATAAAGTAGTTAGTATAAGGTATGATATTAGTTGGTGCCTGTTTTCGCCCGAAGTTTCGACACACTTGTTCAAAGCAATTTGCAATCATTACGGAATTATTGAATCATATTATTTGGAATATTTCGTATAGCAGATGAATGCTCTATCACTGCATAATTGGTGATTCCAAAAAGTTCTGCATAAGGTTTGAATTTTGCTCGAAAAGAATTATGAATTAACTGAATATCGGGAGCCTGAGCAGTATTACAATGTACTACAGTAATAAATTTGAATTGAGTTGTATTGTTTGGAAGTGGGACAGGAAAACAAGGATTTAGATTTGCTGCATACGGATATGTATGTTTACTTGAAAGAAACATACATAAACTATCTACGGCCTTTTTAAGTATGTTCCAAGCTCTTGCTTCAACATTTTGAGGTGTACCTAATGAAGCTGATGTAAAATCCTTCAATTCAATGAGCCAATACAAATTACCACCTTTGTCAAACCAGCAAGCATCCATTTCTTTAAAATGGTTTCCTGAAAGTGCAGTGTATCCTGCACAATCAGCAAAACGAAAAAAGTTTGCGTCAGGAAAATTAAGTGTGATACTACTTTCGGTGAATCCGTGCATGTTTGAATTGTTTATAGCCCTAAATCAAGTTTTACTTCTTCGTCTGACATTCTAATTGCTTCACTTGAAATTGGATTTTCAGGAAACTCTTTTTTCAAATCATACATTTTGAACTCAACCGACTTTCCTTTTTCACGGTTTAATGAATAACAGTTAGTTGCAACATCATCTCGTCTAGCAGATAGGTGCATTTGTTTTAACACAAAATAATTGTGAGTAGCAACGAAAATCTGAATACCTGCTTTTGCCATGAGCATAAGCATTTCAACCAATTCTCTTGTAGCTTCGGGATGAAGTGTTGTTTCGGGTTCGTCCAAAAATAAAACAGAGTTTGCGTTTAACTGTCTATTGCGAATTAAGGTAGTTAGAATGCCTATTTTTTTTACGCCCTCTGCTGTCAGTTGCATTGGAAATTCAGTATTCCCTTTTTTGAAGAGGAAATCATCATCTGTTTGCTGTTCTATTTGTCCTTCAAAAAGCTCCTCTAATCTGGTATTCACAACTTTTAATTCTTCTGTAATAATTCCTTTTTGGGTCGGGATTACCAATGCTCTTATTAGGTCAAGATAAGTGTCATCAAAGCCAGGCATGTGCAAATTGTCTCTCGTTGCTCTAATTGCTTTAAGAGAGGTAAGCACCTCTTTGGCAGGAATGAACAGACAGCGAAAATTTTCTGAAATAGTGTTTATGTTTTCTTGGCAGTCAACAATTGTATTGGTGGTTGATTCGCCAAAAGAAAAATGCAAACGGTCTTCATAATTGAGTTTTGAATGTTTGAACTCAATGTTTACAGATAGTTTTTCCTTTGTGATTTTACTTACCAATTCACCTAGTCCCTTTTTCCCGGGTTGGTAAGTATCAGTAAGTTTTTCGGCTATAAGTTTTTTAAAACTCACATCCTCACTTAGCTTTCTTTTGCTATAAACATCAATTGTCTTAGCAGATGCGTAAAGCAATTTTAGCAAGCCCGTTTTGCCCGTGTCATTTTTACCTATAATAACATTTACCGATGCAAATTCATTACTCTTGAATTCGCTGTAGCCCATAAAGTTTCTAAGTATTACTGATTTTATCATGGTGCTAAAATTAATTGTTTTTCAAGCTGCGAAGTTAGTAGTAAATCCTAGATTTTTGTTGTGATTTTAATTTGTAATAAGGTTCGGTTTATCTGGAGCGGTTTGGAGTTGTGGAAACTTAGTTATATATATCAAATATACGCACTAAAAAAAATCCTGCCTCATCAAAATTTATTTTCGACTGAAATATAAATTTATAACCGCACACCGATTTGCAATTATAAATAGGCTTGGATTCAAGTGTGCATTACCTTGTGCACCTATTTGGAATTGAAAACACAGCCCCTTTGTTGTATTGTAAATAAATTCCACTGTATTTTTGCAGCAAACCCATGCAGTAATCCCACATAATGTGAAACCGTAAAATGAAGTACCAACTAACACCCAAAAAAGTAAAGCAAATAATTGCACTTGCCCAGCAGCAGAAAAAGCATAAGGACATAGCAACCGCTGTTGGGGTTGGGGTTCATCATGTATTTAATACACTCGCAGCGAATGGCTATAGCAGAAAGCGATTCAATGATATACGAAACCAAGAAATACTACAGCAATACAGGAACGGTGCAAACAATAAGCAACTTGCTGCCGAGTATGGAATGACAATAGAAAATGTAAGAGTTATTCTTATAAAACTGAATGTACTGATATTGAAAAAAGAACCCAAAAAAGAAGAAATAATAAGAATGTTGAATGAAAATAAAACCACTAGAGAAATTGCAAACAAAGTTTTATGTTCGCCAAACTATATAAGCCATGTTGCAAAAGAGAATAATATTATTCGTCACAAAAAACCAACATCAAAATACGATAGCTTAAATGATGAAAAAGGAAAATATATAATAGCGGAACTAAAAAGCGGAAGAAAACTTGGCCAATTGGCAGCAGAATTAAACGTACCAAATTTAGGGATTCGTATGGTTACTAAAATGCAAGGGTATGCCTATCAAGAAGAAAGATTGAAACTTTATTTAGCTCTACTTAAAACAGGAAAAAGTGTTGCAGACATTGCAACTAAAATGCATTGCACAGTTGAATTTGTGAGAATAGTTAAGCAGGTTTATATAACAAAAACAAGGGCAAGTATTTATAAACAAAAAAGGCCAACTCACTGAGCTGGCCTTTCTGTTTTTAAATCTTGGATTAGTAAGATTAGAAACCTTTCTTTGCAACGCCATCTTTGATAGCTTGCAGGGCTTTGGCTTCGCCCATGATGGCGGCCATTTTGTTGCCTTTGCCATCGTGTCCTTTGGCCATGAAGCCACCTTTAGCAGTTTTGCTTACTACAGCATCTTGCATAGGTACATTTTTTTCTTTTGTGGTAAGGCAATAAGCCTTGATCATTTTTGTTGCGTCCATTTTTTGTTTTAATTTATTTGTAGGGCAAACGTACGGAACAAACGGTAAATATTGGCGATGTTGATTAATTCTGTAAAACTTGGTGAAAACACCTTTACGCCATTAAATGAGAAGCACTAAAAAACACATGATTAGGTAAGACTCTCAATTAATTACGATAGCAACAGCTCAAATAAAATGCTTTAATATCCGCTCCCTGTCTTCTTGCTCTTTGTCGTTTTTATGATAGAGTTCCACAAATATGATGCGTTGCTCAAGCGTAAAATAGGCGTAAATCAGACGTAAACCCGAATTTACGCCCCGGCCTTTTAAGCTGTCGCATGAAATTTTCTTCACTTTAATTATGCAGGTTTTTATTCCCAGATTATCTATTCTGAAACTGAAAGGAGGTCTTTCATTAGGTTTTACTTCTAAAATTATTTTTACGTCTTCTAAATCAGATTGAATACTGCGATACTTTTTGAGCAAATGCTTTACATCCTTTTCAAACTCGGGTAATGAATCGAATTTCATAACTTAATCATTATTTTCAGATTGCTCATAAACTCTAACTGAATAAGGTTGTTCTCGATAAAAAGCAAGGTTATATCTTATTTCTTGTTTATCTTGAGTAACTTCCCAAGGTAAATCTTTATGCGAATACTCACTAATAGTAGTGGCAGACCAATCACCCATTTGCTCAATTACTTTATCTATTACATCTTTTTCGCTGGCTTTTAATTCTGTTAGATCGGCTTTGGTGAGGGGGATATAGCGGGTTTGTGGCTTGTCGAAATATTTGGTTTTGATTTTTTGTATCTGTTCCTTTTCAATCATCTGGGCAATAATGGTATCCATTTTTTGTGGTACGGGGCCATAAGGAAGCTTGCGGTATTTGGCTCCTGTTAGATGCTCTTCATAAATTTCATAGTAGTTAAAATCGGCAAAATATAATAGTTTATAAAGTACCGTTTCGCCCACATTGGGTTTACCCGCACAGCGTTCTAAAATATATAACAGTACATTTTTAAACTTCTTCAAATTAAGTGTAGGCACAGAAATACGTTCCTCCACTTTCTTCGATTTGGGTTCGGGCTTGCTTTCAATTTCTTCCTTTGTATTAAAATTTTTTGACATAAAATAATCCAAAGAAAATTCTAGAATCATGGATAAGCTCTGCAATTCCAAAATATCTACGCAACGGTTTCCCAACTCAATTTGAGCCAAGGATGGGCGTGACATTTTGATACGCTTTGCCAAATCATCCTGCGATAAGCCTTTCAATTTGCGTAGCTCGGCTACCCTGCTGCCTATTTGTTTTTGTGTTAGTTTGGTGCTCATGATGGTATTATATATTTTAGGATTACAAAAATAGGGATTGTTTTGTTTTGAAACAAATAATTGTTTTGTTTTGTGATTTATTAGATTGAGATAAATGGTATTATATTTGCCTGTTCATCCTTGTTCCGTCGGTTGAAACCGACGGCAATAGATAAAATATAAAATAACAATTGTAAAATATAAAATAATATGACTCCTCTAATTATCAAAAATGTCATCACCCTCAATGCCCCAGCGTCCGTAGTTTGGGATGCACTGGTAAATCCTGAGCAAACAAAAAAGTATATGTTCGGCTGCGAAACTGTGTCTGACTGGCAAGTTGGGGGTGAGCTGTTGTGGCGGATGGAATATGAAGGAAAAGATTTTGTGGCGGTAAAAGGTAATATAGTAAGCATAGAACCCAATAAACTATTAGTATATACAGTAATTGATCCCAACAACCCAACTATGGAAGATATTCCTGAGAATTACCTCACCGTAACTTATAGTCTAACGGAAGAAAATGGCCAAACAATCTTGACCGTTACACAGGGCGATTATAATACTGTTGCCGATGGTGAGAGAAGATATAATGAATCATATAATGATGGTGAGGGATGGAATCCGATTTTGGTGGAGATAAAGAAATTGGTGGAGTAGTGTACCTCACACCAATCTAGAATGCATTCGGGGCTTACAGTCCACTACTTTTAGTAACGTGCATTAATCTCGTGAACTTAGTATCCATTTTTGAAACAACTAAAATGGATTTAGATTAAATAATACCGAGACCATATCTGTATTAGGCCAATAATATTATTGTTTGATTATTTTTAGCTCCCCTTTTAAATTATTCTTATCTTGAACTTGAATTAAATATATCCCAGCGTTATAACCAGATAAATCTAATTGTGTATTTGTTTCATAAATAGGTTGTTTATATACTACTTGCCCAATGCTATTTATTATACTCACATTATAACTGATTAAAGAAGTATTGCCCAGTACCAAACTAAATGTATTACATGTTGGATTCGGGAAAACAGTCAATTCAATTGAAGTTGGGATAGCACCAATTCCAGTATTGGTTACATTTTCAGAATCAGAAGTAGCAGTACACCCTATATTATTTTGAACCATTACAGTATAAAGCCCATTCTTTTTAGGGGTAATAATCTGTGAAGTTTCGCCAGTCAATATTTTCCCATCAAGATACCATTGATAGCTGGCAGCAGTAGTTGAAATAAGTGTTTTGCCACTAACTGAAATGGCAGGCTTTGCTAAAATTATAAAGGTTAGATCTTTTGCACTACTCTGCCCTACACAATTATTGGTATTTGTTATTTTCAATGTATAGCTTCCTGTTTGTCTTGCATCATAAGTACTTGATGGTGCATTGTTTATTTTAGTTCCATATAAAAACCATTCATATACATCACCTACATTGTTATTTACCGAATTTAATACTATAGAATCCCCATAGCAAATAGTATCTTTTATTGTAGAAATTTGTACATTAGGTTGAGGGTTTATGGTAACTGAAGTTGGATTACTCAAATCATCACATCCATATATATTAGATATTGCCAATTTGTAGTTTCCACTCTGTTTTGTATATACTTTTGATGCACTTGCACCAGAAATTGGGCTACCGTCTTTCCACCACGAATAGGAGTCACCTGTATTTGTATTCACTGAAATTAGTAAAACCGAATCTGGACTACATACCGTAGTTTTTGCAGAGAAAATATCTGCATCAGGATGTGGGTTCACTTTAAATGACACATTTGAACTCATTACCTCACAGCCATAATTTGAAACTACTAAATGATATTTACCTGCTTTTCCAACTGTTATAATACTAGATGTATCTCCAGTACTTAAGCCATCCATAAACCATAACAAATCTGTATTTGTATCACGTTTCACTAAATATAAACTTGCAGAATCACCCTCGCACACTGAATCTTTTGTAATAACAATTTGAGAAGCTGATTTAGTGCCAATACCAAAATAATTGGGGTAAGTAGCTGTAAGTGCAGGACTCGTGCTTTTCACCCTAATAGAATAACTATTTGAAGGTGTTAAATTTGCAGGCAAGGTAACAGGCAGGGCGTACCTACCTTCATCCATTGCACTAACTGAAGTTAGCTGTGTTACAGTATTAAAATTATCGCTACTTAATTCAACGGTGAAAGTATTACTACTGCCAAAAAGATTGGTAACATTAAAATATATGGAGTCGCTATTTCCCCTGCAATGTAAATTTTTACCTATGCTATCAACTATAATAGAATTGGCTAACGATTCATACATATATAATTCATCGTTTACATTACTTCCTGCTGCACCCAATCCAACATAACCTCTGCTCCCCAGCGAAAAACCAACACCTGCCCTGAATGCTGTCCCTGTATAATTTGCTTTTTGGGTCCAAGAATCAGAAGCGGGATTATATTGATATAGCGTATTTAAATCCACTGATCCATCATACCCACCGCATACATATCCTTTGCCAACCACCGCAAATGCACTACCTGAATGAAAGCCACCAGCAGGATATGAAGCTACCTGATGCCACTTATCACTGTCAGAATTATAACAATAAAAATCATCAAAATAAGATCCATCAAAACCGGCACCTATATATGAATTTTTTCCAATATTAAATGCAACACAACTTGTGCGGGCAGTTCCAGGAAAATCTGTTTTCGTTGCCCATGAATCATTCTTGGGATTGTACTCCAATAAGTCATTAATATTTGAAGAACCGTCATATCCACCGTAAACATATCCTTTACCTCCCGAATTAAATCCCACTGCACCAATAACACCTTGATTCAAACTTTTCATCGCTTTCCATACATTATTTTTCGAGTCATATCTATAAAAAGTAGAAAG
>JAYVCI010000263.1:0-10726 GCA_043750035.1 Chitinophagaceae bacterium | reverse complement strand
GGGGGGGTAGGGTTTTATCAGAAAAAGCAAGACCTTGTGTTTACAAGGGTTACAGGGACTTTATTTGCCTGTTTTTAAGTTTTGTCGTTTGGTAGTGATTTTTTATTTTTAACTATCTGTTATCTTGAACGAAATCGAATGGTTATACTTTTTCTATTCCTGCTTGTTTTAGTATGGCTAAGAAGGTCCCTTTCTTCATATCTTTACCTCCATGTACTGGCACTATTACAGTTTTATTAGTGTTTGGGTTAAAATATAAGCGGTGTGAGCCTTTTGTTCTTTTATATATAAATCCATGAGTCTCTAATAGCTTTATAAGGTGGGTAGGAGATAAATTCATCTCTTTATATACTTAAAGAGTATTCCACAGTATCAGTATCATCAGGAATCTTTTCTCCTCTTTCCTTCAATTCTTCAATATACAATTCTATAGCTTCTTTGGCCATTGAAACAGCTTCGTCCATATCTTCACCATAAGTAATGCAGCCAGGCAAAGCAGGCACAATTACAGTGAACCCTCCTTCTTCCTCTTTGTGCAAATGTAATTTGTATGTGTACATAGATTAAAGTATTAATTCGACAACAAATATAATATATAATTTTAAATTCCTTTAAATAAAAAACTCTAACCGAACGCGGATAATGGTTAACTGGATAGGTTGTTGGGAAGTAAGGATAGTGACGAAGTTGTTCATTATATTTATTTTTTCTTGGTCCATTTTAATTTTCCATCTTCATAAAATTCAGTTTTGGTTTGTTTGGCATTTTCATCAAAGTACTTTACTTCGCCATCATATGTTCCGTTTTTCAAAATACTACTTTCTTTTATTTTTCCATTAGTATAATATAGAATATAAGGGCCTTCCCATATACCATTTTTATAAACCGCGGTTTTAAATATTATACTATCTTTATCAAACCACTTCCATAATCCATGCTCTTTGCCATTCATAAATTGTCCAACTGCAGTTTCATTATTAGAATCTAGACAGTACTCTATAGTCGGGCCCCATAATTTATTGTTGCTATAGGTTCTCATATACCACCCTCCTTTTTCATTATACACTATATGTTTCCCTTCTAGCTTATCATCAATCGTTGTAATTTGCTCTTTAATTTTTCCATTTTCAAAATACCTAATGGTAGTGCCGCTATATTTGTCGCCAACTTTTTCTCCTATCTGCCCCGATAGGAATTCAATCTGCCTTAGATTCCCATTTTCATACCAGTGATAAATTGTATCTATATAATAACCTTCTTTATATTTACATTTGTCTTTTATTTTTTCATTTTCATACCACCAAGTCCAAACACCCTCCTTTCTATCTTCTACAAAATTTCCAACGAAATCTCGTTTTCCTGAAAGATAAAACACTTCTATTCTATATGTTAATGTATCAGATTCGTCACTATAATATCTAACTTTCCCAACTATTCCATTTGGAAATGTATATATAACTTTTTTAATTTCAGTTTGCCCACAACTAACTAATATGAATAAAATGAATATACTAATATAATGTTTCATTTATGATAAGGATGTTACTCACGTTTCTACTTCAACTGCTCCTTAGCCTTATCCCAACTAATAAGCTCATCACCTTTGCGACTCTCCGCTACCAAAACATCTATATACTCATGAACTTCTTCATCTTTTTCTTCTAGCATTTTTAAATCAATAACAAGTGCTTTCTTATTATTTTTATCATCGGTTATATAACTTATTCCTTTCATGGTGTTTTGTATTTATATATAATTACAGTCGTAATTCGTAATTGAAGATTCGTAATTAAATTACTCCACCCAACTCTTATAATACCCCTTATCCTCCATCGCCATCGCATACTCCGTAAGTTGTAAGGGATGAAAAGGATCTATCATCACCGCCAATTCCTTCGTCTCCTTCGCTCCTATCGATTTCTCCACCGTGCCAGGATGTGGCCCGTGCGGGATACCTTTGGGGTGCAGTGATATCATACCGCGTTCTACATGTTTGCGGCTCATAAAATCTCCATCCACATAATATAATAGTTCATCACTATCTACATTGCTATGGTTGTATGGTGCTGGAACTGATAGCGGATGATAATCGAACAAGCGGGGAACGAAAGAACATATAACAAAGTTGTTTCCTTCAAATGTTTGGTGTATAGGTGGTGGCATGTGTATCCGACCAGTTATCGGTTCGTAATCGTGGATAGAAAATATATAGGGATATACAAATCCATCCCAACCAATGGCATCAAATGGATGTGTTTGATAAGTATAGGGATATATTAAATCCTGCTTCTTTATCATTACTTTAAAATCGCCTTGTTCATCATGGGTCTCAAGTCTGTCAGGGGTTTTGATATCGCGTTCGCAGTAGGGTGAATGTTCTAATAGTTGTCCGTCTTTATTACAGTATCTTTTGGGTGCACGAATGGGACTAAATGATTCTATAATAAACAAACGGTTCTGCTCATCGGCAAACTCTAATTGATATATAGTTCCCCTTGGAATTACTATATAATCACCATACGCAAAATTCATCTGCCCATATACACTTTTGAATATACCACTTCCCTCATGAATAAAAATCACTTCATCAGCATCGGCATTCTTATAATAATACTCAGTTGATTTGCGTGGTGCCGCAGCAGAAACATATAAGTCTTTATTGCACATCAGTACTTTGCGGCTTTCTATATAATCATCGCAAGGCTCGGTTTTAAAGGTAAAGAAGGAACGGTTCTGCATATTTTTGGCCAATGCAATTTTTGGTTCCACACTAAAAGGTTCGCCTATATCCTTTACCAAAGTGGGCGGATGGCAATGATATACCAATGAATATATACTACTAAATCCCTCAGTACTCACCAACTCCTCAGAGTATAATGTTCCATCGGGTTTGCGAAATTGTGTATGACGCTTGCGGGGTATTTGGCCTTGTTTGTGGTAGAATGACATCTGGAGGAGATTTTTTATTTTATAATTGATATTTTCTATTTTTAGTAAACAGTGGTCAGTAAACAGTAGTCATTGCCATTCGGCGTCAGCACTGACTACTGTTTACTGTTTACTGATTACTAATTCCCAAAAGCATACTTAATAATATTGGCCCCCATTTGCAGGGCTTTTAGTCTTTTTTCGGGAGAGTCTTTGTGTATTTCGGGATTTTCCCAGCCATCACCTAGGTCGCATTCGTAGTTATAGAAACATACCAATCTTCCTTCATATATAAGTCCGAAACCTTGGGCTGGTTTGTTGTCATGCTCATGTATTTTGGGCAGTCCTGTTGAGAAATCGTAGGCTGAATGATAGAGTCCGTGGGTATAGGGGAGTTCGATAAAGTCAAGTTCAGGAAAAACCTTTTTCATTTCGCGGCGGATAAATTTATCCATGCCATAGCTGTCATTAATGTTTAAAAAACCGCCAGCTATTAAATAGTTCCTTAAGTTTTTGGCCTCGGTATCGGTAAAGAATATATTGCCATGGCCGGTAACATGCACCCAAGGGTAATTGAACAACTCGGGGCTACCTACTTCCACAGGGTCTTCCTCTTCTGCTATATTGGTTCCAAGATTTTTATTGCAAAACTCAATAAGATTAGGCAATGAAGTTGGGCTAACATACCAATCTCCACCGCCACTGTATTTTAGCCGGGCAAGTTTTACGGAACTATTTCCTCCAGTAAAAGATGAAGAAATTATAAAAATTAAGACGATGCAGGCAACTTTAAGGGGCGATTGGTGTGTCATGGGTGTACAAATTTAGTAGTATTTAGTGTTAAAAAACAAAATTATGGAAATATTTTTTACTTATCTAAAGTAATAAAACCATGAACTATCAAGGGATGCAGCGTGTTATGAACATTTTTTTTAAATTGTTCAATCATAAAATTTTGTTTGTGTCAATTCTTGCCCCAAATTTGACACCCAATTTAAAGGCTCAAAAACTGACTATTTTAAAAATGACAAAAATAACGCTCAAGCAATCTGCAATTATGATGATTGCGTTAGTGATCTTCGGATTTAGTTGTGGTGGTGGCAAGGATACAATTCAAAAAGGCATTGACTTAGAAAATTCTCTGGCTTATGGTGAAGCCGCCAAAGTGTACAAAAATGTGTACAACAAATCCAAAACCAAGCCCGAACGTGCAGTAGCAGCTTACCATGCAGCAGAGGCATATTATAAAGCCGATAATTTTAAAGAAGCTGAGAAATGGTTCAAAACTTCTATTAGACAAGAGCATGCTGACCCCTTAATAGGTTATTATATAGGTCGTATTGAGATGCTTAATGAACGATATGAGCAGGCCATTGTGGAATTTAACAATTATAAAAAATCCAATCCCAATGATACCCTTGCCGATGTAATGATAGCTGGTAGTGAGCAAGCATTGAGATGGAAAAAAGACAAACCCAAGTACCGTTTAGAAAATTGCAAAGTAATAAATACACGTTACTTTGATTATGCCCCTGCCTATTTCAAAAAAGATCAAATCCTGTTTACTTCTGACAGGCCGGGTGGAGTAGGTTCAGTAAAATACCCCTGGACTTCTGGTGGTTTTTCTGATATCTATTCTACTACTATCAATCTTAAAACTTCACAGATGAAACCTCCTGTAATATTAAAGGGTAAGATCAATTCAAAATACAATGATGGTTCGTGCCAGGCAGATAAAAAAGGCAAAATTTACTTGACTACCTGCAATGGCCGCGACGGAAAAGAACTTCGCTGCAAAGTTTATTCAAGCGAAGACAATGGGAAAGAATATGCAACGCCTGAATTGCTCAATTTCAATAATGACAGTTTGTACCAATGCACTAACCCTGCCATCACACCCGATGGTGAAACACTTTACTTTGTAAGTGATATGGAAGGCAGCATTGGTGGCTTGGATATTTGGTTTGTGCGATACAACAAAAAAACAAAAGACTGGGGCGAACCTGTAAACTGTGGCCCTACTATCAATACGATTAAGGACGAAATTTACCCTTGGATACACGATGATGGAAGTCTATTCTTTGCATCAGGTGGTCACCCAGGAATGGGCGGTATGGACATATTCTATTCTACAGGTGTGGGTAAAGAATGGACCAAGCCTAAGAACATGAAATGGCCGATAAACACAGGTGGGGATGACTTCGCCTTTATTTGCGACAAAACAAAAGAAACAGGATATTTCACCTCAAACAGACCGGGTGGCAAAGGTGGTGACGACATTTACCGCTTCTATTTGTTGCCCATGGAAATTTGCCTGGTAGGTAAAGTTGTTGCATGTGTGGGAGGCGAACCTATTGCCAATGCAACTGTTACCATTAATAACAGTATCAATAGCGATGTACTTACTGTTACTACCAATTCAAAAGGTGAATACAAAACCAAATGCGACTTGAAACCCAATGCTGAGTATAGCCTGTTTGCCCAAAAGCGTGAAGACTTATATATTGACAGCAAGGTAGAAGAAGTGAACACAATGGGAATAGAAGTTTCCACAACGCTTCGCCAAGATTTTTGCTTGGATGAATTACCTCTCGACAAATACTTTAATGTACCAGGTATTTATTATGATTTAGATAGTGCCCGTATACGCCCCGATGCTGCCTTAATTCTTGACTCCTTAATTGGAATATTGAACAAATATCCGAAAATTACCATCGAACTAGGTTCACATACTGACTGTCGTGCTCCTTACGATTATAATATCAACCTGTCGCAACGACGTGCTGATTCGGCAGTTGATTATTTAATTCGCAACGGTATAGAAAAAGAAAGGCTGGTAGCCAAAGGATATGGTGAAACTTATTTGGTGAATGATTGTGCATGCGAAAAAGAAAAAGGCATGGAACCATCCATCAAATGCTCCGATACTGAACACCAAGCTAACCGGAGAACAACGGTAAAGGTTACGGGTAAAAACTTTATAACTAAACGTGTACCCGAAAAACCTAAGAAACCTGCACCTAAACCTAAAACACCCAAGAAATAAATATTAACATGAAAAAATTAGTATATATAATTATAGCTGCCGCCATTACTTTTAGCATTAGTAGCTTTAAATTGATTGACGAGAACACTTTAGATTTGAAAGTAACTGCTATCAAACAACAAGACGACAAATCGACCACCATGGTTGATGAGAGCTTGGTTGATATGATAGAATTTAGCTGCGATTGTACTGATTGTGGTAAGATATATATATTTGTAGATGGTAAATATGGGGGAGCGATTGATGTGGTATTCCGCAACAAAACTTCATTGATGAAAAAACCTGGCAAATATAAATATACTGCCAAAAGTGAAAAAGGTGAGAAAACGGCTGAGGGCGAGATTGTTTGTCCTTAAAAAACTTTGCCCTTTAATTCTTGGGAACTAAATTGAGCTGGGGCAATAAACCCATCAATTCCGTTCTTACCACTTCAGGTCTTTTAACAGCAATAAAATGATCAGCCCCTTTCACACATATAAGCTTGTGATTGCAACCGCACATTTCAGAATCGAGTTTTAGAGAGTTTATATTATAAGCCACATAGTCTTTATCGCCATATAATATAACAGCGGGGCATTGCACTTTATTATAACACTTTTGAGCATTGCCCAATTGCTGTGGATGAGCAAATTTTTCATCAGTAGCCGTATTTATGGCAGTGGGCAATAACCATCTTACAAGTTTTGTTTTTCCCAATCCCGAAAACCAGAAGTATTTTTCAGAAGCTGAATCGGTAGCCGATGATATGAGCATTAATCCATCTACCAAGTCAGGGTGCTGGGCTGCAGCCATCACTGCAATAGGGCTTCCATACGATTTGCCCATTACAATAACTTTGGTTCCATTCTTATGCAGTTCAATTAGTTTGTTCACCACCATCGTTTGGCTATCAATATCATTCACAGTTCTGCCATGTCTCGATTTATTGTATCCAGGCCTGTCCAACGCAATCATTCTAAAGTTTTTTTGCAAAACAGGATCATCCATTTGTTCCATCCAGCCATACCATGCCCCCGGTGCACCATGCACCATCACCAATAGTGGGAGTGTACTATCCGTGCAAATAGTAGCATAATGAACCTTAATTCCCAATGTATCCAAAGTGTGGTAACTCGGCCTGACTGACCTTTTGCTGTAGTGCTTCTCAATATCCCTATCCGATTTGATAAACTGTTTGAAACAAGAATTTATCAACACAGAAATTAGTATCAGCAGCGATGTTCTTAGCATTATAGGGGTACGAAGTTACATACGGAATGCCAATATGATATGTTAATTTAAAATTGTGACATTCCCATTATATGGTATATTTTTGCAAGGTTACAGATGTATAAAAAAATAACACACGCAGATATAGAAATTTTTAAATCCTTAGCGGGAGGTGAGAATGTATATATTGATGCTGAAACATTGGAGCTTAACTCAAAAGATTATACCGAGGATCTTTCTTTTATGCCCGAGGTGGTTATTATACCTGCAAATGCCGCAGAAATTAGCAGTGTGGTAAAACATTGCAACCAACAGTTAATTCCCGTTACTACGCGGGGTGCAGGTACAGGCCTGTGTGGCGGTGCATTGCCAGTGATGGGTGGTGTGGTGCTGAACCTGAAAAAACTGAACCGTATTATACAAATAGATGAACTAAACCTGCAAGCTATTGTGGAACCGGGTGTGATAAACGAAGAATTGCAGAATGCTGCCAAAGAAAAGCAACTGTTTTACCCGCCCGACCCTGCCAGCAAAGGTTCTTGTTCATTAGGTGGAAACATTGCCCACAGCAGTGGCGGGCCCAAAGCTGTAAAGTATGGCACCACCAAAGATTATGTATTAAATTTAGAAGTAGTGCTGGCCAATGGCGATATTATAAACACCGGGGCTAATGTATTGAAAAATTCTACAGGATATAATATTACCCAATTGATGGTGGGCAGCGAAGGAACCCTGGGCATAGTTACCAAAATTGTTTTAAAACTAATACCCCTCCCCCGTTTCGATTATTTGATGTTGGCGTGTTTTGAAAACAATATAGATGCCTGCAAAAATGTGGCAATGCTTTTTCAGGCTGGCCTCACCCCTTCTGCTTGCGAGTTTATTACCTTGAGGGCATTACAAACTTCTTTGTCATTCCTAGGCAAAACTATTGACTACCCTAGTGATTCTAAAGCGTTTCTGCTTATTGAGTTTGATGGCAACCATATACAAACCCTGGAAGAAGAAGCCATGCAAGCATCGGAAATATTATATGCCAACCACTGCCTCGAGATATATACATTTGACAGTGCCGACCAAAAAGAAAATATCTGGAAAATACGCCGCAGTATTGGCGAAGCTGCCAAGCATCATAATATATATAAAGAAGAAGATACCGTAATACCTCGCTATCATTTGCCTGAGCTATTGACCGCTATTGAGGTAATTGAAAAAGAATATAATTTTCGCACCATTATATATGGCCATGCCGGCGATGGCAATTTGCATATCAATATATTAAAAGATAATTTGGATGACGAATACTGGCAGCTCACCATCCCCAAAGCTATTGACCAAATATTTGCCAAATGTTTCCAGCTTGGCGGAACAATATCTGGAGAGCATGGAATAGGGCTGGTACAAAAACCCTATTTCCAGAAATTTATGGACCCTAAAATCATCGAAATTTACAAGTCCATAAAAAAATCATTCGACCCAAATATGATCTTAAATCCATCAAAAATATGGATTGATTAAAATATCAAGCCATTCAAACAAAATAAATAACCGTTCATTAATAGTTGAAATAAGTTAAAAAATTCAACCTATTTTTGTAGGGTTAAATTTTAAAAATGAAACTACACCCTATTTTTTTATCACTAATTTTAATCTTCGGCAATGAATCTTATTCTGAGATAAGGGGTATTAATTATATGTCGAGAGAAGGACTGGAAAGAGTGATCCCTTATGCCAAGCGTGAAAACAAACCCATTTTAATTTATATACATTCGCAGCACTGCTATACCAGTAAAAAGTTTACCCGCGAAATAATGTCAAGTGATTCTGTTAGAAAGTTTGTTAGCCCTAAATATTTTTGTTTAAACGGCGATATTGCTTATGAATTTGGGACCACTTACGCTAAAAAGCACGAAATACTTGTACTCCCAGCATTAATATTATTAGCCCCAGATGGCAACCACCTATTTCAAGTTGACATGACTTATGAACTGGATATTCTGTTTGGGCAAATAGGCAGATATGTTTCTACCTGCAGTATATTAATGCAATCGTCGCTGCTCAAATCCACTTCTCAACTAACAGAAGGACAAGCACTCACCAAAATTGGAGCTTCGTATGCCAAAGCAGATTTTGTGAAACGCCGCGAAATCCATCCGCGTGACAATTGCAGAAGGTTTTTGGTTGACATGTACAAACTAAACTATTTCAAAAACGGATACTTTCTTGAGTGGGCCAAGTTAGTAGAAGAAGAAAAAAAGAAAGCGGTGTCTGCCAATTAATTTACAGAATCATACAAAAAAATATTTTTGAAAACCGTTCTCGTTCTATAACGAGACGGTTTTTTTTATTTGTGGATTTTTTGGAACTAATACTCACTTATTTTCGCAGCCTCATTAATTATAAACCAAAATTAATTTCTATACCAATCATGAAAAAAATTATCTATTCATTAATCTGTGTATTAACTATTAGCAGCATATATGCAGCCGATGACAAGCCAACAAAACCTGAAGAAAAAAAGAAAAATACTTTTGAAGAGAAAGTAAAACCATGTAAAAAGTTCGATGGGCTTTTTACACTTTACCAAGATACCACCAATGGAAATGTATGGATGTCTTTAAAGAAAAGCCAAATTGACAAAGAATATATTTATTTTGCTTATAGCGAAAATGGCTTGGTAGAAACGGGTCACAACCGCGGAAATTTCAGGGATAACCGTGTATTCAGTCTGCATAAATATTACGATAAAATTGAGTTCGTTAGCAAAAACACCAACTTCTACTTCGACCCACAAAATGCCATTAGCAAATCGGCTGATGCCAATGTGAGTGATGCTGTATTGGCCAGTTTGAAAGTAACTATATACGATACCACCAAAGAAGAATATTTGCTTGATGCCAACAGTATATTTATGGGCGAAGCACTGCACCAAGTAAAACCATCTCCTTCAAATGGTCCTTTTGCTTCTTTCTTTTTTAGTCTGGGCGGATTGAACAAAGACAAATCTAAATATGTATCAATCCACAACTATCCCAACAATACCGATGTGATTGTGGATTATGTATATGACAACCCCATGCCCACGAACGGTGGTGGAAGCGAGGTTGCCGATGCCCGTTCAGTAACGGTGCGTTTGCAGCATACTTTAATTGAAATGCCCAGCAATGGCTTTGTGCCCCGCAGAGACGACCCCAGGGTTGGATATTTTAGCACCGAGGTTGAAGACATGACTTCATCGTCGCCCACGCCCTACAAAGACATGATACACCGTTGGAACTTGGTAAAGAAAGACCCTACCGCTGCTTTGAGCGAACCCGTGGAACCGATAACTTGGTGGATAGAAAATACTACCCCAAAGGAGTTTCGCCCCATTATAAAAGAAGCCGGCCTTCGCTGGAATTTGGCTTTTGAGAAAGCAGGTTTTAAAAACGCAGTAGTGATAAATGAACAACCCGATGACGCTACTTGGGATGCTGGTGATATCAGATATAATGTACTGCGTTGGACATCCTCGCCCAACCCTCCTTTTGGTGGCTATGGCCC
>JAYVCI010000262.1:0-11941 GCA_043750035.1 Chitinophagaceae bacterium | reverse complement strand
GCGATTCTAATAAATGGAATAACAAACTTAATAAAGTACAACAATTTACAAGCCAAGCACCTTCCTTAAAAATGGTATTGAATAAAATAAAGAATTGTAGTGGGGATACTACTATCATTGACTTGTCAGGAAGTAAAAATGTGACAGGATATAAATGGTTTGTAAATGGAAAGTATATCGCCAATAAAAAAGATTCTATATTTATCGCCCCTGCTCTAGGCTCCTACTTTTGTGTATTAATAAACACTTCATCATGCCAAGTTGTTTCCGATACAATTGTGGTTTCAAAAAGTACACCCAATGCTAGTTTTGTCGCTTCTAAAACAAAGTTCTGCGTAGGCGATAGTGTTCAGTTGCAAACCACTTTTAACCCTTTATATAAATACCAATGGATGCTAAACAATACAAACATCAATAGTGCAAAAGATAGCATTTATTATGCAAAAGATTCGGGTACATATACATTAGAAGTAGTAGATACAGTTTTCGGGTGCTCTGCTGTATCTAAGGGTCAAACGCTGTCTATGTATAATAGTAGTCTTGTGAATGTTTCAAAGCCCGGTAATGGAATTGCGTGCGATGGCGACAGTATCAGATTGAGCATAAATGCATCGAGCGGATTAACCTATATATGGTATTTAAATAATAATATCATCACCGGTGCTACTGATTCATTTTATATTGCTAAAATATCCGGAGATTATGCAGTTGAAGCTACGAACTCTAATGGGTGTAAATCCAAGTCTGCACCAGTTACGCTGTTGTTCGATACCATTCCTAATAGCAATATTAATATAAACAATGGTAAAAATAATATTTGCCAAGGCGATACTACTTATATAGATGGTATCATTAATGCAAAATATAATTATGAATGGTATAATAACAACATTAAAATAATAGGAGCTTCTTCAAGTAGGTTAATGGTAACAAAACAAGGAGTATATTCTTTAAAAATAACCAATACCAATGGCTGCACCAGTACATCTCCTTCAAATATAAATATCTCTTTTTACACCGCTGCCAGCCCTATTATTTCAGCCAATGGTAAAACTACTTTTTGCCAAGGTGATTCGGTAAGCCTTACGGCAAGCAATAGCAATTCAGGTATTCAATCATTAGTCTGGATATTAAACAATTCCTCTTTAAGCAATTCAAATAATCCTTTATTTGCGAAAACGAATGGTGCTTATCATGTGAACTTAATTGATACAAACGGTTGTAAAGCCAGTTCTTCTGATGTAAATATTACTGTAAACCCGCTACCGGTGCCTACTATCACCGAGATAAAAGCATCAAATGAACTAACTACAGGCATATATACTTTTTACCAATGGTATTTGAATGGAACTCCAATTTCAGGCGATACCATCCAAAAAATAAAAATAGCTGCCAATGGCGATTATATGGTAGAAGTGTATGATATAAATGGTTGTAAAGGTGTATCTAAAATAAATACGGTCAATTGGTACGTAGGTATTAGCAATGTTAATAAAAATACGATGTTAAATGTATACCCCAATCCATCGCACCATATTTTCAATATAGAATTACCCTCTGGATTAGATATAAAAAACCTTACTATTTATGATATTACAGGTAAACAAATATTGGCGAACTTATATCATGATAGCAATAAAAATACCTATGCCATAGATATGGGCAACCATCCTTCAGGAATATATATGTTGCAAATACATAACAACAGCAATGTGTATCAAGTACGTTTGATTAAGTTCTAGGTTGTGAGTATACATTAATTTGAACTTCGATTGGTGTCCCAACCATAAAAAATAAAACTACTTTTGCCCTATCATGAATATTATTACGCTCAAAAAAATATTCTCTGTACTTTCAATTATCGCCTTACAATTGGCATTAAGCAATGGGTTAAAAGCACAAAGTGTAAGCATACCCGATGCTAATTTTAAAGCCTATTTATTGGGCAACAAGGACATCAATACCAACTCAGACCAAGAAATACAATTCTCAGAAGCGTCAGCATTCAAGGGTAGAATTGAGGCTAGTCAGAAAAATATAGCTGATTTAACCCAGATTACGCAATAGAAATTTCAAAAGGATACTCAAAGACTTTAGAATAATTCCAGAGGCCGCTAAACCACTCTCTTCTTTTTTTGTTCAGAGCAATTTTCAATATAAGTTTGTCATTAACTTTCTCGAAGTAAGCACCAATTGCAAAGGTTCTGTACCTAAGAGTTGAAAGTGTTTTTTGCGTTTTCTCTTGTAATACAAAAGTTCTAAAAAGGGCCATCAGATTGTATGCAATCATTGCAAAGGTTAGTGCTGCTTCTGTGGCAAAAAAGTCTTTTAGATTGAAGCTGTCAAATCCAAAATCATATTTTAGTTCTTTGATCCTGTTCTCTGCGTTGGCCCTGCCTCTATATAATCTCCATATTTCTGCGGGAGCAAATTTGACATTGGTCACATAGGCAGAGTATCTATAGTTTATATATATATCCTGCTCAGAGAACAGCCTTAATTGTTTGCCGGTAGCCTTGGGGCGGTCTGCTATTTTTTGCCGCACAATCACTATTCTTCTTGCGTTTTGCCAAGACTCACTTTGATATATCTGTTCACTTATTTCAATGCCAGTGTCCAGAACAACCCAATTGGTATTGTCACGGATAAGTCTTTGGATAGGGTGTGTAAACTTCGCGGCAATTATATAATCCATCGGGCGTGCCTCCAGATAGTCTAATATTTCCGAATGGCAAAACCCACTGTCCAACCGAATCAGGCTTACTGTCTTGTTGTTCAGTTTGGATAAAGTATCTTCCAAAAACGCTAAAAAATTATTGGCAGATGAAGTGTCGCCGCTCCGGAGCCACATATTTGCCACTAGCTTTACGTCATCAATGAATGCTATTAATGGGTGATGCGACAAACGTCCTCTTTTACTTGGGTTATAGCCCTTTTTTGCCCCTCCCTGTTCACCATAGCGGGTCATTACAGAAGAGTCTATGTCCAGTGTGAAATTATCAAAAATCCAAGAATAGAAGTAATCACTTACACGCTGGCTTGTTGCTTGGTCAAACTTGCCAAAAAAGCGTTTTTAGGTATCTTGACCTGGTGTTGTCTTCCAATCAAATATCTTGCCCAGCGTGGCATCATGGCGTGTTACTTCGGTGTGCAAAAACCTATTTGCCCCGCACCATATACTCGTTATAAAACCTTCCAAAATAGTAGATGTTTTATAACCGCGATTTGATTTTGGCTGGGGGAGGTCAGGATTGTTTTCTACCAACTCTCTAAAACCAATTTTTTGCAACATCTCATTAAAAAAAACCATTCCGCCCCATGGCGTAATCTCTTTACTGGTAAATGATATATCGAATTCCATGGTCTATTTTTTTCTATTGCTACGCATTAGGATTTTGACCCGAAATATAAGGCGTTTTTCCTATTGCGTAATTTGGGTTTAACTGGCATTGAAGCTTTTACAGCACTTACTAAGTTGTGGTGTAATTCTAACTCACTCACCCATATAGATGTGAGCAAAAATATTGCACTTACTCTGCTAAACCGCAGCTATAATAAACTTAGCAATTTAGACCTTAGCCAAAATGCCGCCCTTGTTGAGCTGTGGTGTTACAATAATATCTTAAGTGTTTTAGATCTGAGTGAAAATACAACCCTCACTAAATTGTATTGCTATGATAATACCCTAAGTAGTTTAAATTTGAGCAACAACAAAATGCTCACAAGTATAGAATGTTATAATAATACCCTTACTAGTTTAGATTTGACTAGCAACACAGCCCTTACGGCACTAGATTGTAACCACAATAAACTTAGCAGCATCGATGTGAGCAAAAATGCAAGCCTTATTTTTCTTATATGCCACCACAATGCCCTCACTAGTTTAAATGCAGCCAATGGCAATAACAGCAAGTTCCTGTTTTTCGATGCAACAGATAACCGCCTGCTTACCTGTATAAAAATCGATGATATTGCCTATTCAAATACCGCGTGGGTATCAGGTAAAGATGCAATTGCCTCCTTTAACTTAAACTGTATGAGATGAGACAATATGGCTAGCCCTATCTCATGCTATAATTCCCAAAACACAACAACAACCCTACTTCTATTCCCGGAAGTGAAAGATTCTTATGCCGAAAACATTTGTACTATAATCAATATCTGGGGAACCATGTCCTTGGTAATAGCGGAGCCAATGCGTAGTATATGACCTATAATACTTTCCCAAGCCCAACCCGAAAACAGATTCGAGAGCAAAATGCTTCGATGAAAAGATTGTTTTGCCCATCCTTAATTTAAAACCCAGCATATTGGTTTTTTCGGTCCTTGTCCATTCCGCATGTCCGGCATCGCCCCATGAATTATAGAAATAAAGACTGTCATACGTTTAACGTTTAAAAATGGGGGCCACTTCAGTATACCAGTGCTGTTTGTTAATCTCCATTTTTCTCAAATGAACTGACAACAGCCATCCGTTGTAATAGCCCATCGGAAAACGATCATCGCTGCCATTATATAATTTGTGACCTTTATTCCACCAGCAGTTCGCTTTAATAATCCCTCCCTCAACGCCTATATATTTTTCTTTGCCCAATTGATAACCAACCTCAATAGAATATTGATTAAACACACAACTAAATGGGTTCAATTTAAAGGACAACGTGTTAGTTAAAGTTTGCCCTGAATCCTTCTTATAATAGCGATTACGTATCCCAGCATTGATATCAGGTTTTGAGAAAGTATTGAGCCTCTCTTTAAAATAGTCAGTCGGTACCAGCTGTTGGAAACTTGTCTGCCCCATACAATCTGCAAATAAAAATAAAGCAAGCAAACTTAATATTATATGCCTCAATACCTCAGTTTTTTCAATTCCGTTTTGTCCTTTCATACTATTTATAAGATCAATAAGGAGTTAAACAAGCCGATAACAATATTTGCTGCATCACCTCATCCTCCTTTTTGCCTGCCGTATGGTATTGTGAGCGTAGTCGAACCACCCCACCCATTTATTCCTTAGGTGGTCCGCTATTATCATATTCCTTATCAAACTGCGTTAAATATATAGTTCCATCATACTCATTCGATAAAATATTGTTGTAGCGTAGCCTCAGTTTTGTTTTAAAAGTTCCATGGTTTAAAAGAACAGTAGTAATCAAAATCTCTTTGGGAGAAAAAAATGTGGCATCGAATTTTTTGTCACGCTTTTGAGGAATACGTGCTACTTGTATAGGTTTCCATTGGCCATCTTTATCTTGTGCCTCCATAATCAAAGGTATTCTAAAATTCTGTGCTATACTTAAGGTGTCCTGGCTCAAGTTCGAAACAATAACAGGATAAGCATACATGGCTTCTGCAGCAGTAGTAGTTCCATTATCAGCCCATATCATAAAAGAGTAATCGGCCATAAGCCTGCTGGTATCAACCACTATCGATAGTTCTTTCTCTGCGGGCTTGCGGTAGTTTCGTGTCCGTACATCATACATTTTACCCATATCCGACTCGTAAGAATAGGTAGTAAACAAAGTATCTTTATATACACCTATATAACAGGGATAATAATCTGACTGGCCACGCCACCATATAACCCCCTCAATCTTTTGAGACTTGAAAGTATCTATTACAACAGGTGTACTGGGTTTTAATTCAGGGTTGCCATCATTTTGTTTTACATGAGTACCATAACCAGTATGTATGATAAGAATAGCTGCTGCATATAAGATGTATGTATTCATATTTTAATTATTTAGAATCCTGCTTTTTTTGTTATGGTGAGCATAGCCGAACCATAAGGGCAATATGATTAAAAACGTAAAATTGGGTTTATTATTGTGTTAGAATCCCTCCCTGCCATATCGAAACTATCTCAGTCATTCAAACTGTACACAAACAAAAAAGGCTCTCAAGAATCAAATATTGAAAGCCTTTAATAAGTGGGAGTTACTGGGTTCGAACCAGTGACCCTCTGCTTGTAAGGCAGATGCTCTGAACCAGCTGAGCTAAACTCCCATTTTTTTTAGGACTGCAAAAGTAAGGCGAATATTATTCTATACAAATATATTTTTACTTTTTTTATTAAACGCTATAACTCTCGCCGTCATCCGATAGCTATCGGATGCGAGGAACGAAGCGTGGGCGGTGCGTTTGGGTGACGTGGCAATCCATGAAGTGTGTGCTCGGTTTGATTAAATTGCCTAGCAGAATTATTCTTTCATTTTAATAAACCCTTTTAATCCTAACCATAAATCAGGATTATTTTTCGCATTAGATCTAACGCTCATACCTTTGGTGAATACCCCAAGCCTACCAACAGTACCTAATGTAATAGTTATCTTACCAGACCGCCCTGGAGCAATCGGATTATTTGGCCAAGTCGGACTCATGTGTCCATTGCCGCCGCGTAATTCGATAATTATTAAATCGGCATTTCCAGTATTTGTAAAATAATAAGTAAAAGATAAATTGGGACCTTCTTTTACTTCACCAGTATCTATTTCAGTTCTATCAAAAGTAATGATTGCGTACTTAGTAGTGTCTTGGCTTAAAGAAATGTATGATAGTAAAAATGCAAATGAGAATAATAGTAATTTGTTTCTTATCATAGTTACAATAAAACAACTATTGTTCCATGTTTGAGTAATTGCAGGAGGTATTATAATAAATCACTATACGCCGTCATTCTGAGCGAGAGCGAAGAATCCCATGGAGTGTGTGCTCGGTTAGATTAAATCGCCATAACTTTTTTATTCTTTATCCTTCTTAATTTAATCACCATAAAAACTTCAAATATTATCAAGATAGAAAGTATAGTAATTCCCAACCATAATATAGTTTCCGCTATCATAATAGCCTCATCTAGCATACCGGACTTCGAGTGAAACATGCTTCGCAACGCAACTCCAAGGCCAGCTCCAATATATAGTAAAAAGAACAAATATCCTGTAGCAAGTACATTTAAAGAATTAATAATAAGTAAAGCAACGGTTGAAGTCTTTCTTTCAAAACGATATTTCCATTCTTTGATTATAAGTGCAATGAGTGACAACCAAAGAAAAGCTGGAATTATGAGAAGAAAAAGCTGAAAATCATCAAACCTAAAAGAACCGAAATCAATACTTGCATATTCAAAATCTGTAATAAATCCAAAAACAAGAACTGTCAATACTAAAATTGATGATAATAAGTAAAGATTATATTTAGCAAGTGCAGTCATATTAATTCTTCAAATGTACAAGTTAAAATCATCCCGAGCACACACTCCATGATCCCGATAGCTATCGGATGACGGCCATTTAGTCTATTGTCTTTATTCTTTCATCTTTCATCTCCCCTACAAACACCCCGTCCTCCCCCCATCCACAGGCACATTAATCCCATTGATATAACCCGCCAATGGACTCGCCAAAAACGTAACCGCATTGGCAATTTCCGTTGGATTCCCAAATCGTCCCGCTGGGATTTCGGCAAGCATTTCTTTTTCTACGGCTGCCCTATCGTGGCCACTATTTGTTGATTTGTTTTGTATAATAGTTTCGAGTCTTTCTGTACTTGTGGCACCGGGTAATACATTGTTTACGGTGATGCCAAATGATGCTAACTCAGTTGCTAAAGTCTTTGCCCAGCTTGCTACTGCTCCACGGATGGTGTTTGATACACCAAGTCCTTTCAAAGGCTGTTTTACAGATGTACTTATAATATTAATAATTCTTCCATAACCTGCTTCTTTCATTCCTTTTGAAAGTGTTTGCACCAGAATCTGATTACATAATAAATGCTGTTTAAAAGCATTCACATAATCCATCGGCTCGGCATCGATGGCTTTGCCTGCTGCGGGGCCGCCTGTGTTGTTTACGAGTATGTGGCAGGTATTTGTCTCTGCCCATGCTTCTATTTTCTCTTGCAGGAAAACGGGCTGGGCAAAATCTGCTTGTATATAATTGTGCTTTTGTCCTGCTGTGTTGTCCAATGTTTTTAGGGCTTCTTCCAACTTTTCTTTGTTGCGGGCTACCAAAGTTACCGTTGCTCCAGCAAGTGCCATTTGTTGGGCAGTGGCAAGGCCAATTCCTTGGGTTGAACCGCATACTACGGCGTTCTTATTTGTTAAATCTATTGCTATCATTATTTTTTTTAGTATAGCGTCATTCTGAGGAATAGTGTGCATGGTTGTGGGTTGAGTGACGAAGAATCCCATTGATTGTGCTCGGGAATTTAATCTCGCCGAGCATACGCCCGATGGGATTCTTCGTCGTTCCTCCTCAGAATGACGCGTAGCTTAGTTGTTAATTGCTATTTTACGTTTATTTTTGACGCCACAATTTTACGCACTTTATGAAACTTTCCCCTATTATTTTTTTCTTTTGTTTTTGCTGGCAATTATCTCACGCACAAAATATGATAACACCTGAATCTCTTTGGAAACTTGGCCGTGTTAATGAGCCTCGCCTTTCGCCCGATAAAAAAATGCTCCTATATGGCGTGAAACGCTACGATGTGGCGGAGAACAAAGGCGTCACTACATTATATAAAGTTGGGTTTAGTGCCACATCAACTCCAAAAGCAATTGCAGATTCAACATATAATGTTTCGGCAGCAAAATATTCATCCGATGGAAAACGCATCGGCTTCCTATCTGCCAAAAGCGGTACCACCCAAGTATGGGAAATGAAAACCGATGGCAGCAGCAAGCACCAAGTTACCAATTATCCCGATGATGTAAATGGTTTTAGCTATTCGCCCGATGGAAAACATTTGATGCTAATAATGGAAGTTAAGCTCGACCAAACTATCAACGAACAATATCCCGACCTCCCCAAAGTAAAAGCAAAAGTAATCGATGCCCTCGCCTACCGCCATTGGGACCACTGGGAAGATGAAAGCTATAGTCATATATTTTATGTAAAGTATGATAGTGGTTTGATAACTGGAACTCCTTATGATATCATGAAAGACCAACGCTTCGAAAGTCCCTTGCAACCTATGGGTGGCGAAGAACAAATATGCTGGAGTCCTGATGGAAAAAGTATTATATATACTTGCAAAAAGAATTCGGGAACTGAGTTCGCTTATTCTACCAATAGCGACCTGTTCCGCTTTGATATGGATACCAAAGTTACCAGCAACTTAACCGATGGAATGCAGGGCTACGACCAAGACCCACAATACAGTGCCGATGGTAAAAAACTATTTTGGCTAAGCATGGAAAAGCCCGGTTACGAGAGCGACAAGAACCGATTAATGTGTTACGATTTCGACAAAAAAGATAAGTATGAAATAACCAGTACGCTTGATAGAACGGTAGATAATTTCTGCATCGCACCACATGGACAACATATATACTTTATTGCTATTACCGAAGGCACCAAACAAATATATAGTTACGATTTTAAAAGCAAAAAGATAAAACAAATTACCAAAGGCGATCACGATTATTTAAGTGTAGAATGGCAAGATGAAAAAACCTTGGTAGGCAGCAAACAAACTATGAGCATGCCCACAGAACTATATACTATATCAATTGACAAAGGCGAGGAAACCCGCGTATCGCATGTAAATGATGAGTATTGGGGCAAACAAAAACTGGGGAAAGTTGAGAAACATTTTATTAAAGCCACCGACGGAAAAAGTATATTAACGTGGGTTATCTATCCCCCCGATTTCGATGCCACAAAAAAATACCCTACCCTATTATTCTGCCAAGGTGGACCACAAAGCCCCGTTTCGCAGTTCTTTAGTTACCGCTGGAATTTCCAATTAATGGCAGCCAATGGATATATTATAGTTGCCCCCAACCGCCGCGGACTGCAAGGCTTTGGCAAAGAATGGAACGACCAAATCATCGGCGATTACGGTGGCCAATGTATGAAAGATTACCTAAGTGCAACTGACAGTATGGCCAAAGAAAAATATGTAGACAAAGACCGCATGGGCTGTGTAGGGCCAAGTTTTGGCGGTTATAGTGTGTACTGGTTGGCGGGTCATCATAATAAAAGATTCAAATGTTTTATATCACATTGTGGTATGTTCAATATGGAAAGTTGGTATGGCACCACCGAAGAAATGTTCTTCGCTAAAAACGACCAAAAAGGCTCGTACTGGGACAACCCCACAAACTATAATAAGTTCTCACCCCACCACTTTGTACAAAACTGGGATGCCCCCATCCTTATTATCCACAACGAAAAAGATTTCCGTGTTCCCATCGGCCAAGGTATGGAAGCCTTCACCGCTGCCCAAAGCCGCAATATCCCCAGCCGCTTCCTCTATTTCCCCGATGAGAACCATTGGGTAAGCAAACCGCAGAATAGTATATTATGGCAAAGAGTGTATTTTGAGTGGTTGGATAAGTGGTTGAAGAAGGAGTAGAGATAAATAAATCACTATTGTTTCCAACGTGAAATAAATTAAAATTTCAATAGAATTGTCGATAAAATATCATAATTTTGTTTTATAATTACGCTATGCTAGAAAAAGAATTTAAATATTACCTCAGTCACCAAGCTGAATTGGTAAAGAAATACAATGGTAAGTTCATTGTATTGAAAAACGAAGAGATTATTGGAACATATAATTCTCATTCAGAAGCGTACAATGAAACATTGAAAACGGAGGAGTTAGGAACATTTCTTATTCAACATTGCATATCAGGAGTCGATAGTTATTCCCAAACATTTCATTCCCAAGTTATAATTCATGCCCTTAAATAATAGTTCTGCATTTACAGTTAAATCAAAAATCGGTTTATTAAGAGTATTAGTAACAGATATTAATGTACACATATCTGGTGATTCAAAGCATTCAGCAATTAAAGCGATATGGGATACAGGTGCCTCTGGTTCAGCTATAACTAAAAAAGTCGCTCACCAACTCGGGTTACTGCCAACTGGAATGGCACAAGTAAATACTGCTAATGGCATAGTAACTCAAAATACTTATACGATAGATATTGGACTGCCTAACAAAGTTATTATTCAAGGTATAATAGCAACAGAAATAGATGCTTTAGCTGCGGGATGCGATGCATTAATTGGTATGGATGTTATTACTTTAGGTGATTTTTCCATAACAAATCATAATGGCAATACATGTATGTCTTTTAGGGTTCCATCAGGCCACGAATTAGATTATGTAAAAAACCTAAATTATGGTATTACACCAATAAAGAATATTCCATCAGGTAAACCAGGGAGTAATGAAACCCCTCCTAAAAAGAAACGAAAAAAATAGGCAACTTATCATTTTTTATATTATTCAGATGAGAACCATTGGGTAAGCAAGCCGCAGAATAGTATACTATGGCAAAGGGTTTATTTTGAGTGGTTGGAGAAGTGGTTGAAGAAGGAGTAGGGATGCGGTATAAAGACAAAAGTATAAAGTATAAAGACTCAAGATTGCTATTATTTGTAGAGCCTTTGATTTATATATATATCAGGATAGTAAATAAAGTTGTATAATAATTCCTAGGTTATTATATTTGCAAAATGATACTATTAAACTCAGGACTAGGAACTGCTGAACTTATGGTTGTAATTTTAATCATATCCTTAGCACTCGTTGGATTAAAAACTTTACTAAAAAAATATTTAGGCAAAAACAAGTAAGGAAAAGGAGAAGATACAATACACTAATAAAAATGTGTAGATTGTCAGAGAAATAGATAGACTTTTTGTTGTCGCCATTTTGCAAACGGTGACTATATATAAAATGCAAGGTCTGTGACCTGGTAAATGGAGTAATACTTTTAGAGCGTGTAAAGTTTTCCCGGGTTGCAAACCCTGCAGCTATTATTGGTTCCCGTTGATAGAACGGAAACAACTTGAGAATTAATTAAACATATTTGAAATTAAGCTATATTAAACCGAAAAATTAACATTACATAAATCCACAATAAACGTACTCGGTTTTTGGTAGTGGGAGAACATTGTCCAAAAGGCCTTGATCCTGTTTT
>JAYVCI010000261.1:0-4377 GCA_043750035.1 Chitinophagaceae bacterium | reverse complement strand
TCTCTCTTAATAATACATCGTTTGACATGTGAAATAATTTTTCACAAAGATATGAATTAATTATTAAAACGTACTACTTATTATTTAACAATCCCTAAGGCTGTCTTGTGCTGCTTGGGCAAAATAAATGTGGTGCTTGTGGACCTGACTATATGGATGGGCAGGCTGAGTACCTTTTTTATTTTTTTAGGAGCATGGATTGTCTTTCATTTTCCGTTTGTTGTTTATGGGTCGGTAGCTATTTTTGCAATGGCTCATTCTTTATACCTTAATTACATTGCGGCGGGGGCTTTAACCTGTTTTTTTGTTTGGTTAAATAAACTTAATTTTATCAATCCATAATTATGTTGCAACTTGCGGCTTTATTATGACAAAGCCACTCAAAGAATTTATAAAAACCTGTTTAGATGGTATCCAAAGTTTTGGGAACAAACCTTTTAACGCCAAGCAGCTTGCTTCTAAGTTGTTCATAGGTAACAGCAACGATATGCATACCGTTCAGTTGGTCCTGAACCAATTGAAGCACGAAGGGGAGATTGAAGAAATATCAACAGGGCGTTACTTGCAAAAGTATGTTGCTGTTTCAAAAGAAGGAATCCTGGACCTAAACCAAAAAGCAAACGGTTACTTGATTTGCGATGATGAAACCCCCGATGTATTCATTAGCAAAGACATGCTTAACACGGCACTGGACCGCGACCGTGTGAAAGTGCAACTGGAACGTGGGCTGCAAAATGGGAAACCTTTCGGTCGTGTTACACAAATACTTAACCGAAAAAAGACCGATTGGGTGGGTATTTTACAAATCAAAGGGAATTATGCCACACTAGATCCCGATGACAAGAAAATGTACACGCACATACATATCCCCATAAATGATGCTTTGCAAGCAAAAGATGGCGACAAAGTACTGGTACGAATGACCGGGTGGGACAACCCCAAACTTTCGCCCACTGGCAAAGTATTGGAACTACTGGGCAGGCCCGGAAACAATGATACCGAGATGCACGCCATTGTTGCTGAGTTTGGCTTCGCTACCAAGTTCCCCAAAGAAGTAGAAGACGAGGCTGATAAAATCTCAACCACAATTAGCAAAGAAGAGGTTGCCAAGCGAAAAGATTTTAGGGGAATTACCACCTTTACCATCGACCCTGCCGATGCCAAGGATTTTGACGATGCCATATCGTACGAAGACCTCGGCAAAGACCGCTACCGCATTGGGGTGCATATTGCTGATGTATCACACTATGTAACGCCCGGAAGTATCCTCGACAAAGAAGCCTACAAACGTGCCACCTCTGTTTACTTGGTGGACAGAACCATACCGATGTTGCCCGAAAAATTGTCGAACGGCCTTTGTTCGCTTCGGCCTGATGAAGACAAACTTTGTTTCTCTGCTGTATTTGAAATGGACATAGCTGGAAAAGTATATAATACTTGGATCGGTAAAACCGTGATCCGCTCTATCAAAAGATTCTCTTATGAAGATGCCCAAGAAATATTAGAAAACAAAACGGGCCCGCTTTCAAAAGAGCTTATCACGCTCAACAAAATTGCACACGCCCTAAGAGAAAAAAAATTTAACAATGGTGCTATTTCATTTGAAACAGCTGAGGTCAAGTTCAAACTAGACGAAAAAGGGAAACCGCTATCCGTATATATAAAAGAGCGGAAAGATGCACATAAATTAATTGAAGATTTTATGTTATTGGCAAACAGAAGTGTTGCTGAGTTTGGTGGGAAAGGGAAAGATGGCAAGCCTTCAAAACAAACATTTGTATATCGCATGCACGACAAACCCAATATGGACAAACTTGCAGCTTTCGAAAAACTAGCCCGCAAATTTGGTCATCGCATTGAGGTTAAAAATATTGCCAAGCTATCTCACAATCTAAATGCTTTGCTCGAAAATATTGAAGGGAAACCTGAACAAAATATATTACAGGGCATGGCTATTCGCACCATGGCCAAAGCACTATATACTACCAAAGAAACCTCGCACTACGGCTTGGCTTTCGATTATTATACCCACTTCACTTCCCCCATTCGCCGCTACCCCGATGTAATGGTACACAGAATGGTGGAACATTACCTGACAGGCGGAAAAAATGCCGATGCCTTAAAATACGAAGAGTATTGCAAACACAGCAGCCAACAAGAAATACAAGCAACAGAAGCTGAACGGGCCAGTACCAAATACAAACAAGTGGAACTGATGCAAACCAATGTAGGCCGAGAGTTCGACGGTATTATATCGGGCGTAACTGAATGGGGCGTGTTTGTAGAAGTAGTAGAAAACAAATGCGAAGGCATGATACGCAGCAACACCATGAGCGGCGGCCCCTTTACCTTCGACGAAAGCAGCATGACCCTGAAAAACCGCAAATACAAATTCACCTTTGGCGACCCGATTAAGATACGCGTTGCCAAGGCTAACTTGGAGAAGAGACAGTTGGATTTTGAGGTGGTAACTAATTAAAACTTTGTTGGTAATCCCTGTCCGCCGTTATTGCTTTAAAGGTTATACCGAAACTGTATCTTTATTCGGCCAATAAATATTTTTTTCAAATGGCCTAAACAAATACTGGGTCGGCATTATACTACTATAGTTCAAAATAATCTTTGGACTATTTTGAACTAAGTAATGGTATTATTTTAAAACTTTGTAGTTTGCCCACGACCAAAACCCTAGCACCCGCTGCTTCTCTATTGATTGAACTGGGGAATTGTAGCCTTGCATCAAGTAAACAGCGTAAGGAAAAAGCACAGGAAATGTAAAAACACAACCAAAGCAATAGTATGGAACACCCCAAAGCACTGATAAATATAGAGAGTTTAAAAAGACACCCGCAACCATTCCATACTTATGGACATGTAAGTTATGAGTACACTTGTAAATAAATGCAGTGGGAAACAACCGATAGTTTTGCACAGAATCAGGAACCATACGCTATGCACAAGCAACAATATAACCCAAGCAGCATACAATTTGCGGTAATTTTGCCGCAAACTTTATTATATAAAGAAGACCAGTACAAATTGAACAAACTATATGATTAGATTTAAAAAGAGAGCCTCTATTTTATTCCTATTTTTAACTACTGCCCTGCTTGTAAATGGAGGAGGTGCCACAAACAAAAAATTGCCACAAACACTATTGGGCCCAAAAGTTTCAAAGAAAAAAGTAATTGAGGCTATCCATAATTCGCCACTTACCATACAGCCAAAGACAGGCAAATATGATAAACATCATACTTCTCTGTTGATGAATATCATTTACCACTAGGCCCACGATATTGAATATTGCACAATAAAATTTTAATTTTTAAACAAAAAACTAAATCTAAAAACTAAACAAAAAAATTACTACCTTTTTTAACAGCTGTTTCACTATTGCTCTTCCCGAAAATTCATTATGGACAAGCCCCTAACTTGGGGACAACTGCAAACTTTGTTCTCTTCACCAGCAGCGGGGCAGTGGGCAACACTGGGACCTCTTCATTTAAGGGTGATATCGGAACCAACAATGGTGCCATCACAGGTTTCAGTACTTCTATTGTGTATGATGGCTCCTTTTATAATGCTGACTCTATAACCCAAAGAGCTAAAAAAGATTTGGACACAGCCTATAGTCAGCTTAGCAACACCACTGCAACCAATACCACACATGCGGCTGCATTTGGTAGCGGGGAAACGATAACCACTGGCGTTTATTCAGTAGCTGGTGCCGGATCGGTGGCCGGGTCTCTTACCTTAGATGCAGAAGGCAACCCGTCTGCTGTATTTATTTTGAAATTCGGAGGAGCATTTACAACAGGTGCTTCCACCACCATCATTTTGACTAATGGTGCAATTGCTGCTAATGTATTCTGGTTAGCAGAAGGTGCCATAGCCATGGGTGCATCAACTAAAATGAAAGGAACACTTATAGCCAACAACGCTGCAATCTCTATGGCCACCGGTGGCAATCTTGAAGGTAGAATGCTTTCCACTACCGGGGCGGTTGCTTTTGGCCCAGGATCAGCTTACAAACCCGGAACCACTATTACCAATATTCCTTTAAACTACTGCTGCGTTTTACGCTCCACAGCCAATTTTGTCATGTTCACCAGCAATGGGGCAGTTGGCAACACAGGTACTTCTACCATTACAGGCAATATTGGAACTCACAATGGTGCCACCACCGGTTTCGGAACTTCTACTGTGAATGGCTCCTTTTATAATGGTGACTATACAACCCAAAGAGCTAAAAAAGATTTAGATACAGCCTATAGTCAGCTTAGTATCTGTTAATAAATAAACAATACATTTAAGGTGATATTTTATAATTCCATTCACCTCTAAATTCATTTCTAAATAGATTTACTTTATCTAACT
>JAYVCI010000260.1:0-11313 GCA_043750035.1 Chitinophagaceae bacterium | reverse complement strand
AGTTAGATAAAGTAAATCTATTTAGAAATGAATTTAGAGGTGAATGGAATTATAAAATATCACCTTAAATGTATTGTTTATTTATTAACAGATACTTAGATGAACAAAAGAACCTTTTGCCACTACACCCGATTTATTTTTTAGGCGGCAATGATTAACTCTCTTATATAATTAAAACTATATATTTTTCAACTCCTCAATCACTCCCAAAGGATTGCTTGAAGTAAATACAAAATTCCCCGCCACCAAAACATCTGCCCCAGCTTGTTTTAATTTGGGGGCATTTTGTATATTAACGCCACCATCAATTTCTACTAAAGCATTGGATGATTTCTGTAATATCATATCTTTTAATCTTGATACTTTATCATAGGTATTTTCTATAAATTTCTGACCGCCAAAACCTGGGTTTACACTCATCAAACATATTAAATCTATATCAGCGATTATATCATATAATCCATGAATATTGGTATGTGGATTGATGGCCACCCCTGCTTTCATGCCAAGTTCCTTAATGCCCTGAATGGTGCGGTGCAAATGGCGGCATGCCTCTATATGTACTGATAAATTATCTGCCCCCGCATTTTTAAAAGCTTGTAAATATCTGTCAGGATCTACTATCATTAAATGCACATCTAATGGTTTTTTGCTGTGTTTTTTTATCGCCTGTATTACCGGAATTCCAAATGATATATTGGGCACAAAAATGCCATCCATCACATCCACATGTATCCAATCGGCAACACTGCCATTGAGCATTTCGGTTTCTTTTTGCAAGTTGGCAAAATCAGCAGCGAGGATTGAAGGAGCAATGAGCATTTTATATTTTACAATTATTATTTTATATTTTTAGTCGTTAGTCGATTAGTCGTTAGTGCCATGCGGAGACTAACGACTAATATCATTTATCATTTATCATTTATCATTAATTATTGTCCCAACTCTTGCAAAAGATTATCCGCATGTCCCACTTTTTTAAGCACCCAGCATACGTATCTGATATCGCATCCTACGGAGCGGCTATAGTTTTCGTTCCAGGCATAATCGTTTATAGTAGCTGTGTAGGCACGGTCGAAATTTACACCCACCAATTCGCCATAAGCATTTAGTACTGGGCTTCCGCTATTGCCACCTGTTGTATCGGTATTATATAAAAAATCTACTGGTAAATCTCCCAGGTTAATATCCATATATTTATCAAAATCTTTTGCTGCGTATAATTGCTGATAACTGGCTGGCATTACAAAGGTATTGTTGTCACATTTTTCTATAATACCTGATAGTGTGGTGAAAGGTTTGTTATACTCTCCATCGTTTGGTTTATAACCACGTACATACCCATAAGTAAAACGCAGGGTTATATTTGCATCGGGGGTAAAGTTTTGTTTTTTCCAATACATTTTTATCTCCACATATTTCGACAATAACAAATTCAGGGCTGCATCCTGTTTCATTCTGCGTGCATCCAATTCAATATAATAATCTAATATTACTTTAGACATTCTTTGTAAATCGTCGAAATTTTTGAAAACTTTTGTAGGTTTTGTGGCCAACAAAGTATCAATTTTTCTAGAGTCATTCAGATAACTGTTATCTATAATATTGCTTACAAAATCACCAATGGATTTTCGTGGATTTGGGTCGCCTACGATAGCCCCATTTCCTGCAAAAATATTTATGAGTCTGCGGTCGAAGCAATCGGTGAACATCATGGTAAGCCAGCCTTTATCAAACTCTGGATGCCTTTGCCCGTAAGCATCTCTAATTTCAGCACGAATTGCTTTGGCGTTTGAATTCAGCATTTCTTCCCATTTATTTTTCATCAGTGCCTGGTTCTCTTTTCGGTATCTGTTCAGCACAATCGATGCTCTGAAAATCCCGGGTGTGTTCATGAGTTGTGTCAGCCATAATAATTTATCTGCATCGGCAATTTTATCAATATATACTTTGTCAATATCTCGCAATAAAGTGCCATACTGTTCGGTGAGCAATGGGTCACTTTCTATATAAGTTTGCATAGCAGTTTCTTCATCTATTTTGTTTTGCAAAAGCCCAATTCGCCTAAATCCCTGCAATTTTCCTTTATAGTTTTTGGTTACGTTGGCCAACTGTTTTACGCGGCTGCTGTAGGCCAGTTCCAGGTTTTTGTTTCCCTTTCCCAGTTCTTCCATTTTTGCAATTTGCCAATCATATACTTTCGATATAAAAGGCAATTGGTGGTTCTGATGGTATTCGAAAAACTGTGATGGTTGGTGCCTATAGGTACGGCCCGGATAACCCAAAATAAATACAAAGTCGTTTTCTTTAAGTGTGCTTGCATTTATTTTAAAATGTTTGGCAGGTTTGTAAGGAATATTATTTTGCGAATATGCTGCTGCACTTCCATCGGGGGCAATGTATGCACGTACAAAAGCAAAATCGCCTGAGTGGCGGGGCCATACCCAGTTATCTGTTTCACCACCATACTCGCCCACACTGCGTGGCGGCACATATACCAACCTCACATCTTTAATAGTTTTATAACGGAACAATACATATTGTTTGCCCGTAAACATTTCCGACATTTCGCACAACAAGCCCGGATTTTTTTCACGCTCTTGCACTTCAATCTGTTTGATTTTATCGTTGATTGACTTGATGCGTTTAACCGGGTCTGCTATCTTATTGGCTTCTTGCAATACCTCATCAGATACATCACGGTATGAAACCGTAATTTTTACAGGCAGGTCAACTGAGCGTTCTTCCGCGTGGGTGCTGGCCTTAAAGCCATTGGTAACATAATCGTGTGCCGAATCGCTTATGGATGCCGCGGCACCAAATGCACAATGGTGGTTGGTGATTATAAGTCCATCGGGCGATACAAATGAACCGGTGCAGCCGCCCAAACGAACCACTGCATCAATCAAACTTACCCCGTCGGGATTATATAGTTCTTTGGCCGAAATTTTGAGTCCTGCTTTTTGCAAATCCAAGCCTGACAAGGAAGACAGCGGGAACATGCCTTCATCCGATTTATTGGATTGCAGGGTAAGGGTGAGTAAAAGTAACAATAATAGTTTACTTTTTCTATTGGCAACAGCGACTTTCAATTTCATAAATGCCATGCAAAAGTAATATCTAAAGCCAGCTAAAGGGCTTTTTTCAAAACAGATTCCAGTTTTGTGGAAACCAATTTGTAATCGAACAACGCCAATGCTTGCTGCTTGCCGCTGATGCCCATTTTGTCAAATTTATCCACATCATCATATCGCCCCACAATTGCTTGTGCAAGGGCATCAATATTATTTGGCGGAATAATATATAATTCATCCCCATGCTTGAAATATGAAGATATATCACTAACATCGGTAGAAATTACTGGATTTGCAGTGGCCATATATTCACCCAGCTTATTGGGGAAACCATAATTTGCATAAGTGCTGTCTATTCTATTCATCAATAACAAATCGCAAACCTGCAATTGATTTGGAACTTCATCATACAATAAAGGCCCCGTTATTTCTACACAGTTTTCAAGTTGTAGTTTTTTGATAAGCTCTAAAATATTTTTGGGGTTTTCGCAAACGCCCATTAATTTTAAAGTAAGGAAATCATGCTTTCTTTTTGCAATAGCAAATGCCTCGATAATCAATAGCAATCCATCTTTTACCCCAAACGAACCTATATAACCAATACAACCCTTTACTTTTGGAACAACCGCATCAAACCTGCTTACATCAATGGTATTGGCAATTAAATGCACCCGATTTGTGCCATACCGTTTTATATAATATTGCTGCAGCCGGGTAGAGTTAACAGTAATATGCTTGGCAAAAAGATGGGAATATTTTTCATCGAATTTATTCAGGTAGTAGAATATACTTTTTTTATATTGCCAATATTGCGACGATTTAAGTTCAGTTTGTTCTATCACCACAGGTATCGAAAATAACCGTGCAAGTATATATATGTGTATATTATAATGTATATCGGGCGAGTACAGAAACAGTACATCTATGTTTTTTCGATTCTTAATTAGGTAAAAAGTGGTGAGAAAAAAGGATTTTAGCGAATCAAAAAATTTGCCCATATAAGTTTTGGGACGCTTGTTTTTTTTGTTTATATATAAATAAGGAGTGCCTTTGTAATCACCATTTGTGGCTGTATTAATGCCAGAATCGTTAAAATGTGAAGCCCACATCAGCATCAACTTAGTGCTGTGCCCCAACTCTAGCAAGCCTTTGCACAGATCTTTGATACGCGAAGTGCCGGCACCACCCTCGGGAAAATCTCCCTGATATATAATTAAAATATTCAATCTAAAATAATAGTGCAAATTAAAAGTGAATAGTCGGGCAAAATAAATTTATTTTTGCAAACATGTTTAATCAATGGCCGGTAATAAAAGAATTGGGGAAGTGGATCGATACAAACTGGGATGGAGCCTACCTCACCGCTTGCTTTAGCAGGTCTAAAGAAACCATCTATTTGTATTTGGAGAAAGATAAAAAGCAACTGCACCTCAAATTGGAATTCTTAACTGAGGGTACATTTCTGCTGAATGAATTTTCTAAATTCAAAAAAACAGACTTGGTACAGTTCCCAGAAATCATCAACCAACAAATATCATCGGTTAATTATTTTGAAAACGAAAGAAGTATTATACTCCATTTTTATAATGGATATGCTGTGTGGATTAGGTTTTATGGCAGCATGGGAAATATCATATTACTGAAGAATGGTGAAGCTGTGAAAATATTTCGCCCCCAATTGCAAAATGATTTACAAGCAAACATCAATCAAATAGACCCTACAAAAAATATTATACCCAAGGTAAATCCTTTCATCATAAAATTAATCCCGAAAAAAAACGACCACAATCAATCCTATAGCTATCAAATAGAAAACCATGCCAGCCAAATTCAATTATTATATTCGACAGATGATGTATATGAAGCCCTGGACAATTTTTCAAAATTATATTTCCGGTTCAAAAATACCTATGACAGGAATCACAACCAATTGCAACAATGTTTACAAAAAGAAAAAACGCTGACTAAAAATTTGCAAAAGCACGAACAACGCTTATATGATATTGTACACAACCGCCCACTCGACGAGATTGCTCATATCATTATAGCCAATATAAATGAAATAAGGCCGGGCACTGAAGAAAAAGTATTGGTCGATTTTTATAACAATACAAATATCATTGTAAAGCTAAATCCTAAAATCAGCCCGCAACAAAATGCGGAAGTATTGTTTCGCAAACAAAAAAACAGAAAAATAGAAATTGGCTTTCTGGAACAATCAATCACTAAAAGCATAAGTGAAATTAAGCATTTGCAGAAACAAGTTGCCTTTTTAAAAGAACACCTGTATGATGCAAGTTCAAGTATTAAAACAGAAAAACACCCTGCCACAAAAATAGAAAATAATTCTCCTCGACTAACCGGCATTCGCAAAATAGTTATAGAAGGTTTTGAAATTTGGATAGGGCGAAACAGCGAGTCAAACGACAAACTCACGCACCAATTGGCACACAAAAACGACTTGTGGTTTCATGCATTTGGGGTAAGTGGTTCGCATGTAATCATCAGAAATAGCAACAGTGGAACCATCCCTCAACATATAATACATAAAGCGGCAGCCTTGGCAGCGGCCAACTCAAAAAGCAAACATAGCAACATGGTACCAGTTATTAAAACTTTAAAGAAGTTTGTACGACGACCTCGCGGTGCACACCCTAGCCAAGTAAGCGTAGAACGGTATGATATTATAGATGTGAAGCCTGATAATGAGATTTAGTTCTTACTGTCTTTTTAAGATTTTTTCTCTCCAAACCAGCTTTGAGAACAAGCCAAGTATGATATTACAATCAGGGTGGATTCGGGATTCAGGATTCGGGGGGTGTTGCCGAATGGTTCCTTGAATCCTATATATACAAGATTGGGATTCGGGATTCGGGGGGCGTTGCCGAATGGTTCCTTGAATCCTATATATACAAGATCGGGATTCGGGGACGTTGCCGTATGGTTCCCCGAATCCTGAATCCCATATACACAAAAAAAAACCCACCTCGATGAGATGGGTTTTTAATACTGAAAAGTATTTGATTACTTTTTAGCTTTAGGTCCTGGCTTAGCAGCAGCTTTCTTTGGGGCAGCAGCGGCTTTTTTGGCAGCTGGTTTAGCAGCTTTTGCAGCAGCTGGTTTAGCACCTTTCTTAGCAGCAGCTTTCTTTGGAGCAGCTTTCTTAGCAGCGGCTTTCTTTGGAGCAGCTTTCTTAGCAGCAGCTTTCTTTGGAGCGGCTTTCTTAGCAGCAGCTTTCTTTGGTGCAGCCTTTTTAGCAGCGGCTTTCTTTGGAGCACCTTTCTTACCAGCTTTTTTAGCTGCTTTTGGAGCAACTTTTGGAGCAGCTGGTTTAGCTGATACACCTTTAATTCCATAATGGAATTTAGGGCCTATTTTTTCGCGATGCAACATCCCTTTTTTTGTCATCTCAACAATTTTAATGTTAAGATAAGCTTTCACTTTTGCAAGTGTTTTTCCAGGGCTTACCATTTTAGTCGCAATTTCATGAGAGGTCATCATACGACCTTCCTTTTTAATTGCAGCCAACATTTTGTCAGCAAAAGTTACACGGTTAGAAGCAGCTTTTTTAGGAGCAGCTTTACCAGATCCTTTTGGACGGCCAGCGGTTTTTGCAGCCTTTGCTTTCGCAGCAGGTTTTGCACTTGAAACTTTTGCTTTAGCAGATTTTGCTTTAGCTGGTGCGGCGGCTTTTTTCGGAGCCTTCGCAGGTTTGGTTACTTTTTTTGCCATTGTATTATAATATTAAATTTAAAATTAGTGATGCAAAAATCACTATGATATTTGTTACTACCAAATTTTTTCTTTATATACTTTTTCACAATTGTTAACAAGTGTACAATTTATATAACACCCCCTCGCCAAAAAACCCATTTATTATGTTACATTAAATCCCTAAAATAAAACATATATACTCCTAGAATGCCAATTTTACTGCATTCTTAATAAAATATATAATTTCATAACAACCCCCGTTTATATATCACAATACTTTTTATTTTGGGAGGGTTATGCACATCGAAAAAAAAATATTTTGAAACTATAGATTTCGGAAAAACCAAATTGAAATATTGCGAATTGCACACATTCAGATATATTTATATCCCAAATCAATATGTATACATTCATCTGAACTTCTTATCTGATGCGACACTGCATGATTATATAGATTATTTTTGGAAGAAAAATCCAAAAATAATACAAGAACAAAATTCAATTTCTATTTCAGATCTATTTTTTGGGTATAAATGCGATAAATGATTTTTATCTAAACAATATTCTATAATCAACTTTGGTGATTTACGATTTACCAATTGGGGGGGTAATTATTTATTGTGTTGTTAATAATTTGTATTTCAAAATTTTTAAACCCGTAAATTTATTCTCAGTATCGAATAAATTAGAATATGTATTAAAACAAATATTAACCTATAAATACTATGCAATCTATTATATCGAAACTGTATTTGTATTAGGCCAATAATTGTTTTCTGGCAAATGGCCTATACAAATACTAGGTCGGCATTACTCCCGACCATTCGGGACTAAAGTTTAAAATAGCCCAAACCCAACTGCAAAAATTCTTCTTGCCCCTGTTCGTAACCCAAAAAAAATGGTTACTTTTGCGGCTCATTATATTAAAAACAATGTCAGTAATTAACCAAGAAGTAGTAGAAACCAAGCTGAACCTATTTGAAGGCCTCAAAACCTACGACCATGAGCAGATTGTTTTTTGCCAAGATAACGCCACTGGCCTAAAAGCAATCATTGCCATACACAACACCGTGCTGGGCCCTGGCCTTGGCGGAACCCGGATGTGGGCATACAATAATGAGCAGGATGCCATTAACGATGTGATGCGTCTTTCGAGAGGCATGACCTATAAGGCAGCACTGGCCGGTTTAAACCTGGGTGGTGCTAAAGCCGTGATTATTGGCGATGCCAAAATCCATAAAACTGAAGCCCTGATGCGTAAGTTCGGCCGTTTTGTGGAAAACCTGAGTGGCAAATACATTACCGCCGAAGATGTGGGAACCACTACCCTGGACATGGAATATGTGAGAATGGAAACAAAACACGTGGTAGGCTTGCCAAAAAACATGGGCGGCGGTGGAGATCCTTCGCCCGTTACAGCTTACGGTGTGTACATGGGCATGAAAGCTTCTGCCAAACATGCTTGGGGAAATGATGACCTTAGTGGTAAAACCGTTGCTATTCAAGGAATTGGAAAAGTTGGCGGACATCTGATTGATTATCTCACTAAAGAAGGTGCTAAAATATATGTGGCCGATATTAACAGCGAGGCTGTTGACAATTATGTAAATAAATATGGCTGTATTGGTGTTCCTACCCAAGATATTGTGGGATTGGATGTTGACGTTTTTGCTCCTTGTGCACTTGGTGCCGTGCTTAATACCGAGAATATCGAAAAACTAAAGTGCTCAATTGTATGCGGTGCTGCAAATAACCAATTGGCTGATGAAAAAGTGCATGGCCCTATGCTGGTACAAAAAGGTATTGCTTACGCCCCTGACTATTTGGTAAATGCGGGTGGCTTGATTAACGTATATCAAGAATATAATGGCTATGTGGAAGAACGAGCCATGAGTGCGACCGAAAAAATTTATGATATATGTCTTGCCATTCACAAAAAAGCTCAGACCGAAGGTACTTACACACAGTTGGCCGCAAACAGTTTGGCCGAAAAAAGGGTGAACGACATGATGAAGGTACACAGCACATACTAGGCATTTTATATTTTTAAATTAATATTTTATATTTTTATTGATACCTTTGTCTCGCTAGCTTATTCTAATAATTGGAATATTCTGAATCCTAATATTTAACTTAATAAAAAATCACTTCCCGTCCCGATAGCTATCGGGATTCACTTTTAACTTTTCACTCTCTAAGTTCTTTTCATGCTCAACCGTCGTTATATTCGTATCAAAGTTTTTCAGGCTGTATATTCTTTTGCCCAGCAAGAAAATGTATCACTGGAGTCCATTAGGAAATTGTATAAGGGAAATATCTCCAAACTTCAAGAAGCCTATCTTAAAATATTGAGCTTGCCCATAGAGCTGAAACATTTTGCTACCGTTGAACTAGACAAGCACCAGCAAAGAAATTTTAAGGATGCCAAGCGTATGGAAAGTTATAGGGTGCTGAGCGAAAACCTCACCATTGATAAAATAGCCAGTGATGCTAAATTTGCCAACAGTTTGCAAAACAGTGGTATGAACTGGCAAATAGAATGGGATAGTTTTCACACACTTTTTGACGAGATTGAACAATTGCCCTCCTACAATTTGCAACGCAGTGCGGAACCAAATATGGAAGCTGACAAATCATTGCTTAAAAATATTTTAAATTTTCTTTTTACAAAAAGCGAGGTATTTGAGAGTTTGATGGAAGATTATTTTATAGGCTGGCAAGAAGATAAACCTGTATTGCTAAAAAATATAGGCAAAACTATCGATCAAATTACAGAAAACGAACCGCTGAAACTTTACCATTTGCCAAACCCTGAATGGAAAGAAATACAGGAATTTGGTGCTGACCTTTTGGAAAAAACTATTGGGCATTTTGAAGAATTTGAAACATTAATTGGAGGCAGAACACTTAATTGGGATGCAGAAAGAATTGCACTTACCGATAGTATTTTTATGAAAATGGCAATTGCTGAATTTATGTTTTTCGAAACTATTCCTATTAAAGTTACCATCAACGAATATTTGGAATTGGCCAAAGTATATAGCACCCCAAAATCGAATTCATTCTTGAATGGGGTATTGGATAATCTGCAAAAAGATTTGAAAGAAGAAGGTAAAATTTTAAAATCAGGTCGCGGTTTAATACAATAATTTAAGATGGAAGAAATCTATATACTTAACGGTGTAAAGCTTGATATTCCTGTTATCCCCATCAACCGTGGCTTTTTATATGCAGATGGTTTTTTTGAAAGCATGTTATACAGAAATGGCCAAATCGAACTTTGGGATTTACATGTACAACGCTTAAAAAACAATTGCACTACTTTATATATGTTGCCTCCAGATACGGATGCTATATATAATAGTGTGATGCAAAACATTCCTGCCGATTGTACCGATAAACATATTAGAATCAGACTTACCATATATAGAAAAGGCGTGGGATTTTATAAACCTGAAAACAATGAAGCTGAATGGCTATTGCATCTCATGGAGATTATCCCATCAGCAACAAATATTTCTAAATTATCTATTGAAAAAAATCTGAAAAAAAACATTACACCGTTTTCAAATCTCAAATCATTGAACGCACAATTGTTTGTAATCATCACCAACAATCCCGAACATACAAATGCCGATGAAATTTTATTGCTGAACGAAAATGGACATGTATGCGAAACAACTTCGTCCAATATATTCTGGCAAAAAGGAGATACCTATTATACGCCATCTTTACAAACAGGCTGTATATGCGGCGTGATGCGACAACACCTCATCAATACATTTACACAAGAAGGTACAACTATAATTGAATGTGCCGAACCACTCGAAACTATATTAAATGCTGATAAGGTTTTTGTGAGCAATGCGGTGAGGGGGATGCGGGAAGTTGTTTGGATCTAATATTTATGATTTACGATTTACGATTTACGATTTACGATTTACGATTTACGATTTACGATTTACGATTTACGATTTACGATTTGGCTGACGCCTGATTACAAATTGTAATGCTAAGCGAAGCCGAAACATTTCACTTTGAAAATATAACCATCTTCACTATAATTGTGGTTCAATAATATTTACCACAATGACAAATTTCTTCAACAACAAAAATCTCAAATTATTATTAATTTTAGTTTGTACTTTTATAATACAAACTGCTTTCGCCCAAAAATATGTAACTACCACAGGTGCGGGAAACAAGGATGGCACTTCCTGGAGCGATGCTTACGATGATGCAGCTTTTAGAGTGGCTTTGCAAAATGCAAGTACTGGCGATGAATTCTGGATAAGCGATGGCACCTACAACCCTGATAATAAACGCGACTCATCGTTCCGAATTCCAAATGGTGTAAAATTATATGGGGGCTTTTCAGCCACTGACACTACTTGGACAAGCCGTAATTGGAGAATAAATATTGCCGTACTAAGTATTTGTAAAGAAATAAACCGTACATTTGCATTTAAAAAAGCAAATGAAGAAACATGATTTACTAAAAGAGAAATACGAAAGAATTAAAATG
>JAYVCI010000259.1:0-24053 GCA_043750035.1 Chitinophagaceae bacterium | reverse complement strand
TCACCCAATAAAAAACCGTTTATATATACATTGTTGCTATCGTCAAGCACCAGGTTGCCGGGTATATCACGGCGATAGCTGCCCAGTGTGTTTACCCATATTATATTGTTACTTGAATCTGTTTTTATAATAAATAGGTCAAACATACCATAAGAATTATAGGTGTTTTTGCCCAGCTTCATGCTTTGGTCGAAACTGCCATATAGGTACCTGTTCTGCAGGTTGTCAGTTATAATACTTTTTATAATATACTCTTTTTGGTTAGATGGGTATAATAGGGTTTCTTTTAACTGCTGGGAATAGCAATAGATATTGAAAATTAAGAAAATGCATATTGTTAATAGGAATTTCATATATATACAATATTAGTTAATTGAAAAAAATTAAAAGTCATGATTTTTTTTAAATTAGATTATGAAAAGCAAATGTAAGGATGGCTAGGGGAATATCAAAATTATTTTTTTCAAACATAACATTCATCCCCATGTTATATTTGCACTCATTTTAAAAAATCTATTTTACAAATATTATGATTGACAATTCAGCACAACACCGAGCACTGGAGCAGTTTCCAAATCAAATCCAATATGTATTGGACAACTACAAACCACACGGACTTGCAGCTTCGCAGTTTGCAAATGTTATTATTGGTGGGCTAGGGGGCAGCGGGATAGGAGGCAGGCTTATTAAAACTTATGTAGCCGCCAAGTTTCCAATACCCATTGAATGTATCAGCGACTATAGTTTGCCCGCTTATGCCAATAAAAACACCTTGCTTATTTTGGCTTCCTATTCAGGAAATACAGAGGAAACCTTGGCTATGTATGCCGATGGAAAAGCCAAAGGATGCCATATTTTGGTGGTAGCATCGGGCGGTAAAATAGTAGAACTGGCAGAAGCCGATGGGGTTCACTATAACTTGATACAGGGAGGTTTTCAGCCACGCATGGCATTGGGTTATTCACTGACCGTGCAAGTGAAAATTTTTGCAGAACTGATGGGCGAGAATGCTGATGAAAGCCTGAAAGCATTGGTAGAAAAGACCAGCGACAAAACAGAATATCTGGAAACAGCCGAGAATGTTTTTGAAGCCATTCAAAAGCATTTAGACAAAAAAATTATTATAGTAACCGATGCACAGTTTGAAGCGGTGGGTATTAGGTTTGCACAGCAAATACAGGAAAATGCCAAAGCAGAAGCCTTTGTGCATGTATTGCCAGAAGCCAACCATAATGTGATAGAAACCTATTATGGCCAAGTGCCTTCGGTATTTATATTTATACACTCGCAGGAGAACGAACGTACCGAAAACCGTTTCGATTTCTTAAACTCATTGCTCGAAGTGGAGTATCATAAAGTGGTGCATGTAGCCGTAGTCGATTTTCATTTGGCCGCTATATACGAAACCATATTTCGCCTCGACTGGTTATCGCTATTGATAGCAGATTATAAACACGTGGACGCATTGAATGTGCCCAATATCGCATCGCTGAAAGAATTTTTAGAGCATTGCTAACCCGACTTTTTTATTTCAGAAAAGTAAGACAACATATCGGGCAGATATTGAGCCCGCAAGAATTTGGTGAGTATAACCGAGTAAATCGCCTTGTGGTTTTTGGGATATTTTTGGATGCCGCTGTATTGGCGTTTGTGGTGCCTTTGTTATCAGTTTTGGCATCGGGCGAAAATATTGCCCTGCACCATTATTGGGGTAGTTTATACAAATGGCTGGGGTTGCACAACCAACAATCGTTTATATTGATATTGGTTATTGTGCTGTTGGTATTGTTTCTGGCCAAAAATATATTGGGCATCATTATCAATAATAAACAAGCCAAACTTGCCCATCAAATTGCTGGACAATTGAGCCAAAGAATGTTCGGACATTATTATAGTCACCATTTTCAACAACTGAAGGAGCAAGAAACCGCAAAACTTATTACGCGTATTGTGTTTGTTCCCTCGGCATTTGCCAGCGGTATTTTATTGCCTTATGGTATATTAATAAGCGAACTGTTTTTGATGGGTATTATTATAATAGGATTGGCATTATTCAAGCCTTATTTGTTTTTGTTGATTGCCCTTTCATTGGGGCCAATAATGTATTTGATATATAGGTTACTTAAAAACCGGATGCACCGCATGGGGATGGAGCGTAATGAAGCATCCACCAATGCGTATGATAAGTTGAGTGAGGCATTTTCAGGATGGCAAGAAGCAGCATTATTGGGTAAAGAAAATTTCTTTTTTAATAACTATTATCATAACCAACAAAAAGTGAATAAGAATGATGCGGCTTTGTTCACCTATTCATCCATGCCACACAGGGTTATTGAAGTTGCTGCGTTGTTTGGTTTGGTATTAATTATTATATCTTCTATGGTAGCAGGTTTCAGTACCAATCGTTTGTTATATCATTTGGGATTATTCACTGCTGCGGCTTTTAGGTTGATTCCATCCATCAATCGTATATCATCGTCGTTGCTCAAATTAAAAAACTATCATTATACTGTCGATGAATTATTGCCTTATCATATTATAAATAAAAAAGATAATTTACCAATCAATAATTTTGAAAGTATCGAACTACAAAATGTATCTTTTGCCTATAATAATTCAAACACAGAAGTAATAAAAAATTTCAATCTACAACTGAATAAAGGTGATATCATTGGTATTACTGGCCCATCGGGTTGTGGTAAATCTACCTTGCTACAACTCATTGCAGGAATATATAAACCCACTATTGGCAAAGTATTATATAATAACAAACAAACTAAAAACGGATTGTTATATCATACAGTAGCCATAGCCAAGCAAGATACTTTTGTATATAATGGTTCGCTGATGGAAAATATTACCTTGAATAACCAATCAACCGATGCAGAATTACAAAGGGCCAGTAAATTAATCGACCTGTTAAAACTTCAAGATTTAAGCAACGAACTCAGCAATCGTACCAATATGAAAGCTGGCGAAATGGGCAACAGGCTCAGTGGAGGGCAAAAACAAAGATTATCACTAGCCAGAGCATTATATAATAAACCACAAATACTTTTATTAGACGAAGCAACAAATGCTTTAGATAAAGAAACCGAAAAAGATATATTAAATTACCTAAAAGAATTAAATGAGACAGAGCAATTGACTATGATATTGGTTTCGCATCATAGTGAGGTGTTGGGGATAGCGGGGAAGGTGATTAGTATCAAGTAGCTAGCCCGCCGCGGCGGGAGGTATCAAGTCCGCCGCAGCGGATGTCGCTGCTTTCGCGTTTTTTTATAAAGTATAAGGTATAAAGTATTTGCTTATATTTGTAAAAAAAATAATACGAAACAAAGTAGCGGTTATCTACCCATTATGGTGGTGATTTGCGATATTTTGTGGCGGGTATAACTAAGTTACCACCAATGCTTAAAGACAGACAGACCGAACATAAAACGACAGACGAAAATGCCAACCGCACATTCAGGCACATTTGGTTGCCCCACACACGGGCGACCGCTTCGCAACCAAAAGAGCCTGAATTTTTGCCAACCCTCGACAATAAAGTTTAAATTTGTAGAATAAAGAAAAATTAAATGAGCTATTACGACAGAATAAGAGAATTAACTAAAAATGTTCCTGCTACGTTGGTGGACTTTGCCCTTCCCCGCGACATAGCAAGGACACCGACACAAGCATCATCGAACTTTATTACCAATAAGGAACAAGGTGACTGGGCTGAAAACCTTGTAACAAGAGCAATTAATGAGACTTCAAAATACTATGTTGCAATAAAATATGGTAAATCTGACGACTTAGTTGCTGGACAAGATGGCTTTGATACATTTTATCAGGACTTTCAAACCGAGCTTGACACCATTGGCAAAAGACCTGACCTGTTAATTTTCAAGAAAGCCGACTTTGATGCAAAATTAGGTTTTGATATTAGCCGTATTCCCCACAGCGAAATTACTGCATATGTAAAAAAAGCTGTTGCTGGAATTGAAGTACGGTCAAGTGCGTTCTTAATTGACCGCTATGAAGCAGCGATGCAAATCAAAACAGAAAAATTTACTCAAATCGCACTTCAGACAAGAGATAAAATATTAGCGGAGTTTTTGGATGTTTTGGAACATCCTACAAAAGAAAGTTACATTGAAGTATTAAAGGCAATTACAGAAACTACTATAAATGTAACCGACTTTAGAGTTCCCAGTTGGAGTTCATCGGAAAGATTAGTACAAGTTAAAGATTTACTCAGGAAACTTAAAGACGCAATAAAAGAAATACAGAAAAGAAATTATCTCTCAATTACTCCAAAAGTTGAAGATGTAAAAGTTGTTTACAAATGGATTGAATCTTTCAATATCCCGCACTATTATTTTCAAGTTTTTTTTGATAAAGTTTACGGTATTTCGTTTGAACAAATTCTTACAATAATTTCCAATCCAGACAATGAAGATGTAATATTTTCAGTAGAAGCTGATACCAAAAATCAGAATAAGACCACAATAAAAATTAATTCCAAAAGTGGTATTCCAATAGCTCAAAAAGTTGATGAACCAAAACACGAAAGTGTTCGGAAAGAAATGCAACGCGGTCAACTTTTGTTTTATGTAACATTTAAAGGTGGTACGGCATATTTAGACGTAACCAATTTGTGCAGGATATTAGGAATTAATGAAAAGGAATTTTAATGCAGACTACCAAAACAAATATTGCCACAAACGAGATTGAAAGTGAATATTCAAAGTTCACATCAATTGAGCATAGAAAAAAATACGCTCAATTTTTTACTCCTTTCCCAATTGCTGACCTTATGTCCAGATGGCTGATTGGAAATAAAGACTTAAAAACAGTTTTAGAACCTGCTTTTGGACTTGGAGTATTTTCAAGAGCATTATTGAATTGTAATGAAAACATAAAGATTAAAGGATTTGAAATTGACCAAAATATTTTTGACAAAGCAAAAAATATATTTGAAGAAAATGAAAATGTATCTATTCATCTGCAAGACTATATGTATAATGATTGGGATAATAAATACGATGGAATCATTTGTAATCCTCCCTACTTTAAATTTCACGACTACGACAATAAAAATATATTAAAAGAAATTGAAGACAGAATTTCCTGTAAACTCAGTGGCTTTACAAATCTTTACACATTATTTCTTTTAAAATCTATTTACCAATTAAATAAAAATGGTAGAGCCGCTTATATAATACCTTCTGAATTTCTCAATTCAGACTACGGCAAACTCGTTAAGTCCTATTTAATAAAAAGCAAAACTTTACGACACATAATTGTAATCAACTTTGAAGAAAATGTTTTTGATGATGCCTTGACAACTGCTTCTATATTGCTTTGTGCAAATGACAACAAATCAAATAAAGTTCAATTTAGTAATGTCAGCAATCTAAATGATTTTGCAAACATTGAAAGTATTATTGAAAATTATCCGAATTATCTGACCAAAGAACAATCAGTTGAATTTGAAAATCTTAATCCTGAAATAAAATGGCGTGCATATTATCAAGAACAAAATGCACTTAAATATAAACACTTAGTTCCATTTGCAAATTATGGTAAAGTTGTTCGTGGAATAGCTACTGGAGCAAATGATTATTTTACTTTTAGTTCGTCAAAAGCAAAAGAATTTGGGATAGCAAAAAAATATTTATTGCCTTGTATTTGCAAAGCAATTGACTCAAAAAAATCTTTCTTTACAAAAGAGGACTTTCAAGAACTTCAAACGAACGACAAATCAGTTTTTCTGCTAAACGCAATAAATCCTGACGAGAATGTCAAAAAATATTTGACAATTGGAGAAGAACAAGAAGTACATAAAAAATTTCTTACTGCAAGTAGAAACCCTTGGTATTCTTTAGAAAATAGACCGCCATCGCCAATTTGGGTTTCTGTTTTCAATCGCAATGGACTTCGATTTATTAGAAATGAAGCTAATATTTCTAACTTGACAACTTTTCATTGCATTTATCTAAATATGTTTTCTGCACCTAAGACAGATTTACTTTTTGCTTACCTGCTTACAGACGTATCGAGACAAATTTTCGATGACAATAGACGAGAGTACGGAAACGGTTTGCAAAAATTTGAACCCAACGATATTAATAAATCAAAAATGTTAGACTTGGAGCATTTAGACACAGACGCAGAAATAAAAATATTAGACTATTATAATTTATATCGACTATCAGTACTTGACAACAATCCTGACGAAAGTTTTGTAAATAAAATTAATGACATCTTTATTGAACATTTTACATTGTCCGACACTTCGCAGTGATACACATTTGCAAGCCACACCAGCAACCGCACAACCAAAGCTTACAAATAAGTATGCCTGCCCGACACACAACGACAGACAGAAAAGCACTGGTAACAGCACCTACAAGAAATTGGCGGTTCAGTGGTTAAATGAAGCTTTGTGCTTCGTATCAAGTTCTGTGCTGGCAGACAGTTTTCGTCTCCGAAATCGCCAAATTCTTGTAGCCGCAAAAACGTTAGTGGTAATGGCAGGGCGACCCACAACAACGACAATAAATAATTAAACATTAAAACAAATAATATGACACTACTACCAATTTTAGGAATCATCATCGCAATACTCTTATCAGGACTTCGTATCGCACAAGAATATCAACGTGCAGTTGTATTCAGACTCGGACGTTTTCAATCAATAAAAGGACCTGGACTTTATTGGATTATACCGCTAATAGACCGACAACAGCGTGTTGATATAAGAACAAAAACAGTTGACCTTGAACAACAAGAAACAATAACTAAGGACAGCGTTACGATTAAAGTTAACGCGGTACTATGGTTTAAAATAACAAATGCGGAAGACGCAATTATCAAAATTGCAGATTACAACAAAGCAGTTTACCAATTTTCGGTTACAGCTTTACGAAACATTATCGGACAACACACCCTTGACGAAGTATTAAGAGAAAGAGAACAAATAAATGGAACACTTCAAAAAATAGTTGACACAACAACCGAACCTTGGGGAATTAAAATTGAAATGGTAGAGATGAAAGATGTTGAAATTCCAGAAGCAATGCAACGAGCTATGGCAAGAGAAGCAGAAGCCATTAGAGAAAAAAGAGCAAGAATTGTAAAAGCAGAAGCAGAATTAGAAGCATCAATAAAGTTGACACAAGGGGCAAAAGTAATGGAAGGAAGTCCTATTGCACTTGAATTAAGACGTATGCAAATGCTTTCTGAAATCGGTATCGACAACAACACAGCTACAGTAATTCTTATGCCTTCTGACTTCACAAATGCTGCAAAAAGTTTTACAGAACTAGTAAATAAAAAGAAACTTGACGAATAAGCCACATACCGCTAACAGCACATTTGCTCTCGATTACTATCGGGAAGTCCGCAGACACATTTGGTCAGCTTCAAACCGTGAGGCAGCACTACCCAATACTACTAAAAAAAAATTAATAATTTTAATGTAAATTTGCTTGATGAATCTAAAAGAATTAATTTCGGTCGACCCAGATGTTTTGGGAGGGCAGACGGTATTCAAGGGGACAAGAGTTCCTATTGAATCAATGTTTGATCATTTGGAAGCAGGAGTTTCATTGAATAGTTTTCTTGAAGACTTTCCTTCAGTAAGTCGTGAACAAGCTATTGCATTACTTGATTGGACAAATAGACTCCTTTCCTCAACCAAAAATATACAAGATCTTTATGAAGTTGTTACTTGATGAAAACCTTCCTAAAAGACTCAAGGAGGATTTTTCAGACTATGAAGTATTTACTGTTAGAGAGCTAGGTTGGAATGGTATAAAAAATGGTGAGTTATTAAGATTGATGATTGAAAATGGATTCAATGCTCTTTTGACTTTTGACAAAAACCTCCAACATCAGTAGAATTTTCAAAAGTATACTTTAACGGTATTTGTATTGGTTGCCAGTATTAATCAATATGAAGTTTTAACTGGATTAAGCAATAAAGTATTAAAACATTTGGCAGAGGAGGTATTGCCTATCGGGCCAATAGTAATTAAAACATAAAAATTAAACATGCTTGAAAAGGGAATATTATTAGAAGATATTAATATACTTCTTGAATGGAACAAACCACTAAAGCAACTTGCAATAGAAAATAATGCAGCGATTATAGAACAGGCTGATAGAACCTCTGTTGAATGGGGAAAGCACACAATACTAAATGGCCTAGAATTAAATTTAAGCAATACCTATTTATTGTCGAAACCAGAAAAATTCAATTTTATTGAATGCGACTTCAATGGTGACAAAGAATCGTTTAACTATTTTTATATAATTGAAAAGCATTTAGAGAAACATTTTGGAAAACCTTTAGAAAGTGAAGACGATTTGGAAATAAAAAGACACAAATCTAGAGTTTGGCAGATATCAAATGTTAGAATTCGACTTTATCTTTTTGAGATGCATGCTTTTAGATTAAACTTTAGAATTGAAAAAACATAATCACTAGTTTATAATAACAGTTTGTTGTAATTGCAAATTTGGGTTTGACAGAAATTCTAGTAGATTTTTTCAAGTTGTTTTTAAGTGTACTATTTTTATTCTTCCACTTGCCGTACCATCCGCCGCTACGGACTTTATACTTGCTACTTGATACCAATTTCACGGCTTCTTATTCTGCCGCTGCTTCCGTAAAGTATATAAATAAAAATCTTCTATTTTCTTTCTTGCCCAAGGTGTTTGGCGTAGGAATTTTAAATTGGAATTGATGCTGGGGTTGCGGGTAAAATTGGTGAGATTACAACGCGTTGCAAGTTCTTCCCATCCATAAATTTCTACCAAGTATTCTAATATAGCTTGTAGGGTTATCCCGTGAAGTGGGTTGTTCTTTTGCTGTATCATATCTATGTCAGTCTGAGCGTAGTCGAAGACGGGGTTTGGAAGAGTGCACCTATTGTCTGTTTCGATAATTCCGATGCTTCGGAACAACATGACAACAACTGCCATCCTGAGCGGAGTCGAAGGATAAGGGCGTCCCCATTCACCCTTCGACTTCGCTCAGGGTGGCATTTGTATTAATCCAATTTCAGCACCGCCATAAATGCCGATTGGGGTATCTCTACACTGCCTACCATTTTCATTCTTTTCTTTCCTTCTTTTTGTTTTTCCAGCAGTTTGCGTTTGCGGCTTATATCACCTCCATAACATTTTGCAGTTACATCTTTACGCATGGCTTTTATAGTTTCGCGGGCAATAACTTTGGCACCGATACTGGCTTGTATAGGTATCTCGAACTGGTGCATCGGGATCAGCTCTTTTAGTTTTTCGCAAATGCGTTTGCCCCAATCGTAAGCACGGTCGCGATGTATAACTGCAGATAGTGCATCCACAATTTCTTTGTTCATTAATATATCCAATTTCACCATATCACTTTCTTTGTATCCAATAGGATGATAATCGAAACTGGCATAGCCTTTACTTATCGTTTTTAGTTTGTCGAAAAAGTCGAATACTACTTCGGCCAAAGGCATTTCGAAATTCATTTCCACACGGTCAGTAGTGAGGTATGATTGGTTTATGATGAGGCCGCGTTTATTGATACAAAGGGTCATTACTGCACCCACAAAATCAGATTTGGTAATTATTTGTGCATTGATAAAAGGTTCTTCCACATGAACCATTCTGCTGGGGTCGGGCAGGTCGCTGGGGTTGTTCACTACAATCATTTCTCCCTTGGTTAAGAAAGCATGATAACTTACGTTGGGAATAGTTGTGATAACGGTCATCCCAAATTCGCGTTCCAATCTTTCTTGTATAATTTCCATGTGCAGCATACCCAAAAATCCGCAACGAAAACCAAATCCCAATGCTGCCGAACTCTCAGGTTCGAAGGTGAGCGAGGCATCATTCAATTGCAGTTTATACATAGCTTCACGCAGCTCTTCAAAGTCATCCGTATCTATCGGGTATATACCTGCAAACACCATGGGTTTCACATCTTCAAAACCTTGTATACCTTCTTCACATGGGCGGTTCACTTGGGTAAGCGTATCACCCACTTTCACTTCTCGTGCTTCTTTTATTCCCGATATAATATAGCCCACATCGCCCGCAAAAATCTGTTCACGCGGTTCTTTTTCTAATCTTAAAACACCAATTTCATCTGCAAAATATTCTTTGCCCGTGGCTATAAATTTAACCCTATCGCCTTTTCTGATCGAGCCATCGGTTACTTTAAAATAAGCGATAATACCACGAAATGAATTGAATACCGAATCAAAAATCAGGGCTTTTAAAGGTTTGTCCACATCGCCTTTGGGGGCATGCACACGCCTGATAATGGCCGCCAAAATATCTTCAATTCCTTGCCCTGTTTTTCCACTTGCATGTATGATAGTATCTGCCTCTACGCCCAATAGGTCAACAATCTGCTCGGTTACATCTTCTATCATGGCACCAGGCAAATCCACTTTATTTAAGATGGGAATAATTTCCAAATCATTTTCCAAGGCCAAATACAAATTCGAAATCGTTTGGGCTTGTATCCCTTGTGCTGCATCCACAATTAGCAATGCACCTTCGCAAGCAGCAATGGAGCGACTCACTTCGTAACTAAAATCTACGTGCCCCGGAGTGTCGATTAAATTAAGAACATATTTCTGCCCTTCAAATATATAATCCATCTGGATGGCATGGCTCTTAATGGTGATTCCACGTTCGCGTTCCAGGTCCATATCATCGAGCAACTGGGCCTGCATGTCACGTTTCAAAACGGTTTTGGTAAATTCGAGCAGGCGGTCGGCTAGGGTACTCTTGCCGTGGTCAATATGTGCAATGATGCAAAAATTTCGGATATTCTTCATAAAATTCGCCGCAAAGATAAGCGAGGGAGGCGGAAGTCTGAAGCTAGAAGAGCGAAGTTGGAAGTGGGAAGTTGGAAGTGGGAAGTCAGAAGACGGAAGTTAGCAGAGCGATTAGGCATCAGCCCAACTTCGGTCTTCGGACTTCGTATTTTTTTTAACTAAACCTGGCTGTTCAATTTTTCTCGACCAATTTTTTCATTTTTTCGTTCATCATCTTAAATCCATTGAGTGTATTTATTTCTAACATCTTCTTGAATAATGGAACGAGAATTCCTTTAAACTTTTCTCGTTGAATAAAAGTTGTGGTGCCATTGCCATTGTCAATTAATTCAAATATATGTTCACCATCAAACAATCCTGGGAATAATAAATGCCCTATCCAACGGAATTCTTTATTGGTATTATATATTAATACTTTAGGCTTAAATGTCATGCCCTTAGCATTGGGTGGTTCAAGTCGGGCCTTTATGGTATTGCCTACTTTTACATCTCCAGTTATTGATTTAATAAAAGGATTCCAATTGGGATAGTTTTCGAAATTGGTTAAAATTGCCCACACTTTTTCAGGGGTTGCATTAATTAATATTTCTGTTTTGATTTCTTTTGCCATGGTTGAGGTATTTAAAGTTAATATAATGATAGCGGTTGTTAATAGCTTATGCATAATTATATATTTGTTTTTGAATTTAATATTGCAAAATTCAAGGCAAAGCAACCGTGTTGGTCTTGATATATATCAAGAATTAAATCAACTTTTTTTTTCTAATTCGGCTAAATGTTTCGGGCGTCATACCCAGCATGGATGCTATATATTGCAGTGGAACCTGATTGAAAAGTTCTTTATAGTTTTCAAAGAAAAAATAGTATCTTTCTTCGGCAGTCATAGATAAATGACTAAAAATTCGGTCTTCTAAAATGGTGAAGCAACGTGCCAAAAATAGTTTCTCCAGTTCGTGCCATTGCGGAATTAGTTTACCTAAATTATTATAGTCTTTTTTGCCGATTGTATACAATTCTGTATTTGTGAGTGCTTGTATATTCCATCGAGCGGGAGTGTTGAAAATCAAACTAGAAAGGTCGGCAACAAAATAGCCTTGGGTTGATATCCATTGGGTTACTTCTTTGTTGTCGGTACTTACAAAAATCCGTAGCATCCCTGATTTTATAAAGCTCAAATGGTCACAATTTTTTCCTGATTTTAAAAAGTATTCGTCTTTTTTTAATAGAGTAGGCTTAAACAAAGTAGTGATTTGTGATAAGTGCTCTTTGTCGATACCAAAGTATGAGTTTATATATTGTTCGAGGTCGGTCATTGTATATTTTATTTTTTATCCAATCGTTCCAGGATCTGCATCATAATTTCATTTTGGTTTTCCAGATGTTTTAATATAGTTTCTATTTCCAGTTCAGCTTTGGTATTAATTTCAAAATCGGCTTTTGCTCTGGCTTCTGAATGACCAGCTTGAAGGTTTTGGCCTATCATAATAAGTGGCATCAAAAAAATTTGTATCATATTGGATATAAATAACCACAACACAAAAGATGGAAATGGATCGAAGCGAAGAGATTCGGGTGCAAAAATATTCCAACTTAACCACGAGGCAGTCCAAGTAAAAATAAGTAAAAAAAAGCTCATACTGCCCACACGATTCGTTATCCAAATTGCCAAATGATCTAATTTAGATAGGTGCTGCCTGTGCTCAATATTAATATCCCGAACAGGTACGGCTTCATCACGAAGCTCTTCAATTGATTTGATGTTTTGATGGATCATGATGCTAGTATTATAACAAATTATATTGCTTAAAGTGGTGTGTGAAATGTTTGTTTTGAAACGTATTCCACTCTTGCTAGTTCAAAAGTCCCATGCGTGGGTGTATGTTTTTTGCTTCGGGATTTTCTTTATAATAATTATGAAAATCTTCCAACTCAGTTTTTAAGTTTTGAATGGCGGTTTGCATGTCATGATGAACCAAAGGCGGTGGCTCATCGCCCAGAACAGGATTTTTCACACCTTGTGGTATTTCATCATTACTGTATATAATCTTTTGTTTGATGCCTTCAGCCACATCATCGGCAAAGTGCAATCGTTGCGGGTTTTTACCTGTACCCATTTGTAATGAAAAAGTGAGATGCTCCACAATATGTTGCGGGGTCATTTTACCCCAGAGAGGTTTTGCATCTTTGTCGAGGGTTTTTAATTTGTTTATAATATCTTGGGGGTTGTATATGTCGATTGTGTTCATTGTATTATTGTTTTTTTAAAGCAGAGAATTTTGAATATTTTCAGTTTGAATTGCAAAGAAATAATTATAAGAAAAGTAGTTTCTCAATATATCATATACTGCAATTGAAAATTGTTGAGAGTATGCGGTAATAGTAGTACATACTGTCGAAATATTAGTTCCATTTTTTCTGCTTTTTGAGTTGCTGTATTTTATCTTTATCTGATTTAAACATGCTTTTTTCTAAGACTAGTATTGAAATGTCTCTTGTTATTTTGTTATCAAGATATGGTTTTAAGATTTCAAATTTTTCTAAATTGTCACGATTGAATAATGACGCTATTGCAAAACCTTTAAATTCATTTTCCCAAGTTTTTATTGATTGAATTATTAAACTGTCTACTTTGGATGATTTGTCAATATATGCTAAAGTCTGAATACAGATAATTTGTGCATTTTTATTGTAAGAATTTATATTTTTCCAAGATGTTGCTTTTAAGTTTGTAGTATCAAGTCGGAGATATAATTTAATAAAATGAGGGTCACGCAAATTTTCGTGTTTAACAAGAAATTCAAATAGTTGGTCTGTTGATTTATTGTGATTGTAAAATAAGCACATTGCTGCCCAAGTCAAACAACCTTCAATTGTTTCTGTGCTTAATCTGTCAAGTAAAATTGTGTTGAAAGATGTATCAGCGGCTGAACCAATTGTTATATATGCTAAAATACGATGCATTGAATTTTCTGAACTTAATAGCTTTTCAATGTTGTCTTTGTATGTTTTCGTATCCTTAAAAGCTATAAGTGGTGAGTATTCAGTATCAACTCCTTTTATGTTGTTCATTAGTTGCGTGACGCCTTGTTGAGAAAAAATTAGCGTATCATACTTGTGAAATATTTCATTTAATTCTTCTTCTTTTAGGTCAGAATTTGCTGCATTTAGAAAGTCTTTTTCAAAACCACTTAAGTTAGTCGTGTTCTGCCCGCAAGAGGAAAAGGAAATAATAATTGTGATTGTAAAAAGTAGTTTTCTCATTTCATGTATTATAGTCATATAAACAATCATTGGCATTAAGTATGCCGCTGAAAACAATATTCGAGTCGACTATCATTTTCACTTGATAAAACGTTTGCTATTTTTAGCCCACCAAGATGCATTTACTTCATCAGCAAGTTTATCAATATCAGATTGTTTGGCTTTGCTATTGGCCGTTGCTTCAAGATATTTCACATAGTCAATAAGCCTCTGCAATCCAAAACTATCAACAGATGAAGAAACCGTGATGGTTATTTGATTGTTGTTTGTTCTTTCAATTAACATGATGATTTCTGTATTTTATTATGCAAATATAAAGAGAATTTTAATGTTTCAAAGCTGCATACTAAGAATTTTATATTTTATCATTGGTTGTATGGCTAATCTATATAATACCTTTTATCATTTCACCGCCTTCAAAACCGCCCCCTCCTCAAAATTCCCCTCCGAAAAATCGCCCATGATATTGCCTTCGTTAAGTACAGCGATTCTGGGTGGGCCGCTGTGCTTGCCCAGCTTGCGGAAGAAGGTGGCCATATCAATCATAGTATAGGGATTGGTGCTGCCTATAAATTTGAAAAACTTAGCAATTTCTTTATCAAGGGCTTCACCTTTTGAATCGTTTTCGCTCCAGAATAATATATATAAGGGTGGTAGTTTTGTTTTGTTTGATATCGCTGTTAGTTTTTTGGCAACCGCCATACAATGGTCGCAGTCAGTGTTGAATACACATACTATTTTTTTGCCTTCATTGAGGTTTACTTTTTTGCCGCTGAAATTTGTATATTCTGTAAACTCTGAATTGACACGCTTAAGTTTTGGTTCCTGCTTTACTATAATACTATCACCAGTTTTTGTTTTTACAATAGTTTCAACTTTTGTTTTTGTTGTGTCTTCTATGGCAGAAGTATCAATGGGAACGCTTTCTTCATATTGAAATGGAGAAGCTATGGTGTTTGTATCGCAGCAACATTGGGCAGGGTAGTATAAGAAAATAGGAGCTGCCGATGCTATCATAATTAAGAAAGGCCAACGGTGCAAACTGTCTTTTTTGCTTGGTGTTTTAAAATATATAATTCCAATTATAATAAGGGTGATAATATTTTTGATAATAGCTTCAAGCGGTGTCATCTTGATTACTTGCCCCATACATCCACAGTTTCCTTCATTGCCATAAAGAGCGATTTGCCAACACAGGTGTACAATAAATACCAATAACATACCCGCAGTGATGGGCATGATAAATTTCTTGAAAAAATGGTTCTGCAAAAATGCAAGCCCTAAGAAAATTTCGAATGATATAATACCCCTAGCCAAAAGCGGTGCAGTACACCAATTAACAAAACCCAAATCAACCAATTGTTTTTCGAAAGCACCGATGGGGAATAGTTTAGAAATGGCTGAAAAAATAAATAAGGCAGAAACGATTGCTCGTAGAATCCAGTGAATGGTATTGTTATATTTCATGTTAATTGTTTAGGGCTACCGATGCAAAAGTACAAAAGTTGTTCCGATATATGTCAGGGAATTTTTTGGAAGCTAAGCGTATGTTTTTTTGCTGCACATCGATATTTCGTACCTACGGCACTTTGCGTATACGGCTTTTTTATTTTTACCGATTCGCCGCGGCGAACCGTCCCTCTGGGACTTAGTCGCTATTCATTTCGTTTAAAATGACTTGAAATAAAAATCGTTCCCGAATCTTATTCGGGACGTAAATCGTTCCGAAGTATCGGAATCGTAAATTACCTTTGCACAGACAATATGAAATCTAACCCCAATATCCCTTTTCGTTTGTTATGGGAGTATGACCCCACCACCTTCGACTTTGACCGCTCATATAAAGTGGTGATTGAACGTGTGCTTGAAAGAGGAGGGCTAGAGGAGTGGAGAGAAATGGTGAAGTATTATAATATTGAAAAGATAAAGGAAACCATTGAATGGTCTGCCCAGTTGAGCGAAAGAGATAAGGATTTCGCCAGGTTATTTATTAATTCGGATATTTTATATGTTGCATAAAGAGCCATCCATCATAGCTCCTGAAACATTTAAGTTGATTCAGGATTTGCAGAGAGTGCCTGAATTGTCAGGCTTTCATTTGGTAGGAGGCACTTCACTGGCATTACAACTTGGGCACAGAAATTCAATTGATATTGATCTTTTTTGCCAAACCGATTTTTCTACTGAAGGATTGATAGAAGCTATTTCGAGTTCATTTGTTTTTGAAATAGATGATGTCCAAAAGAATAAGTTAATGGGCTCTATCAATAATGTAAAAACAGATTTTATAACTCACAAATATCCGTATATAAAGGAACCAATATTAGAGGAAGAAATTACTTATTTATCTATGGAAGATATTTCCGCAATGAAACTAAATGCCATCTCACATTCAGGAAAAAGATTGAAAGATTATATAGATATATACTTTCTACTTGAGCATTTTTCTATTGCTGGTATGTTAAAATTTTTTTCAATAAAATATCCCAATACCAATTCTTTAATAGCAATAAAATCACTAAATTATTTTGGAGATATTGATGAAAATATAGACCCGCCTGTATTTCTAAAACCATTATCGCTAATTGAAATTAAAGAAAGGATTTCTGAAGCAGTGGTTCATACGGAGAAGATTTTTTGATAAATTGGCTACTTGATAAGACAAAATAAAATTAACAAGAAAATATATGACTACTAAAATAGTTTTTCTACCAATAATCATACTATTAAACACCGCATTACTACAAGCTCAATCTGACAAAATAAAACCCATAAAATATGTTAAAGTTAGTTCAGTATATGCACAAATTGGGGCCATGCCCTTATTGCCAAACACAAGCACAGTAAAGGAGTTTGATGCACTTGCTCCACAATCGGAACTGATGAAAAAGATTAACAACATCGTTACCAATAATAATTATTTTTATGTACATTTGGGAACCTCTTTTTCGGCATTGGCTTCTTTCAAATTTGCCAATAAAAATAAAACTGGATATAAAGAAAACAGAGAATTCAGACTCGGTATAAGTAGTTATCATGTGTTTAAAAAATCAATGGATGCAAATACGCAGTCAGCTCAAAGAGTTGATACAATTATTTCATCTCAGACAGGTACACGTTATATAGATTCTGTTACCTATAAAAGTTATAATTTGAACTATCGAAATATGCAAATTAGACTGGATGGTGCTTTTATTTTTCGCACAAATCCTGCCTCCCGATGGAACTTATATGGAGGTATTGGTCTCACATTCGGAATTTCAATAAATGCACACACTACCATCACTGAAAATCTGTATAGTAGTAACCAAGTTACTGGAACTTATAACTACAGTTATCAATCGATTAGCAACAATCCAAAAACTGAAATATTTAATAATAAAAAATCCTTAAACGGTTCAGTATATATTCCATTAGGTATAGATTTTAGATTAGGCAGAAGCAAAGAGCCTTGGTCCAAAACGCATTTATATATTGAACTCAGGCCTAGCTTAGAATTTATTAATATCCCTGAACTAAAAACTTATATATATGATGCCGTTCAAGCATCGTTTGGATTTAGGGTAAGGATATAAGAAAAATGAGTAGTATGTGGTTGGTCACAAGACACAACCACATACATCCCGTCTCGTTTAAGTTACGAGACGGGAGGCAGTAAATAATCAGGCGTCAGCAAAAAATCGTACATCGTATGTTTCGACTACGTTCAACATGGCAATCGTAAATTACCTTTGCACCCAACAATGAAAAAATACATCTATCTCTGTTTCGCTTTCCTATTTGCAGGACAAGCCTTTGCACAGAAACGCCCCAAGTTGGTTGTGGGTATCGTGGTTGACCAAATGCGTTACGATTATCTGTACCGTTTTCAGAACAAATACAGCAATGGGGGTTTCAAACGTTTGCTTAATACGGGCTATTCGTTCGAGCAATGCCATATAAACTATATGCCTACGTTTACTGCTCCGGGTCATGCGTGTATATATACAGGAACCACGCCCAGCATCAATGGTATTGTGGCTAATGATTGGTATGAACGCAGCATCAATGATACCATGTATTGTGTAGCAGATAGTAATGTGAGCACGCTGGGCAGTATCAATAAAAAAGCAGGGAAAATGAGCCCGAATAATCTATATACAACTACCATTACTGATGAGCTGCGAATGGCCACCAATAAGCAAGGCAAGGTGGTTGCAGTTTGTATTAAAGACCGTGGCAGTATTTTGCCTGGGGGGCATTACCCGAACGGGGCTTATTGGTTCGATAATGAGAACGGGGCATTTATTACCAGTACTTATTATACATGGTCGTTGCCTGAGTGGGTTGCCAAGTTTAACAATATAAACCTGCCAGAAACCTTGATTAATAAAACCTGGGATACCTATTTCCCAATTAAAACATATACTGAAAGTACTGCGGATGATGTGATATATGAAGCACCATTAAGTAAAAAAGAAGAACGGCCTGTGTTCCCGCATAAATTGGGCTTGATACGCAAAGAAGGATATGGCACTTTGCTTACCACGCCTTTTGGAAACACGTTGTTAAAAGAGTTTGCATTAGCGGCTTTGAAAAATGAAGATTTGGGAAAGGATAGCATCACCGATTTTCTATCCATCAGTTTCAGCAGTACCGATTATGTGGGCCATCATTTTGGAACATTTAGTATAGAACTTGAAGATACTTATATAAGATTGGACCGAGATATTGAAGAGATTTTGAACAAACTAGATGCACAAGTAGGCAAAGGAAACTACCTTGTATTCCTCACTGCCGACCATGGTGCGGCACACAATGTACAATATATGAAAGACCGAAATATGCCCGCAGGTTTGTTCAACGATTCAGCGATGCTAGATACTTTGAAAACCTATTTGGGGTATATGAACAATGACCCGATAGCTATCGGGTACGAGAAGTGGGGTTTCTATTATGAGAACCAACAGATATATCTCACAGTAAATGGTAATACACTTAGCAAAAATGCACCATTGCCACCAGCAATGTATCCTTTTATGGACCGTATACAGAATATGGATGGCGTGGACAAAGTATATACAGGAAGTATAATGAATGAGTCTTATACCAGCAATGCACCTGCAAGTCTGATACAAAAAGGGTACAGGTTCGAACGCTGTGGAGATATTATAATAAACCTAAAACCCGGATGGATGGAGATGCCACGTAAAACAGGTACTACCCATGGTTCGCCTTACGATTATGATACCCATATTCCGTTTGTATTAATGGGCTGGGGAATAAAACAAGGACAAACAAGTGAAAATGTATATATGATAGATATTGCACCAACAATTTCGTCGCTAATTAAGATACCCAATCCGAGTGGCTGTGTGGGGAAGTCTGTTTACCGTTAATTTACGATGTCGATGCCTGATTTTTGCACTAAATATCCATCAAACAAAAACATAATTGAGTTATAACTGTTTCTATAATAATTGTCGCCTACGGCTGCTTGATGGAGATAGAGAGCAAGAGATTGGTTGGTGGGGACACCAACCAAGTGCAACCTTCAGGCGACAGCAAACTAACGACTAACGACTAATTACTAACGACTAATTACTATATAAAAATGTATCCAGAAATGCTAGTAGCACCCATGCGTGCTGAATTGACCCAAGTAGGTTTTACTGAACTTAAAACACCTGAAGAAGTAACCAATCAGTTAGATGATAACAAAGGCACCGCTTTGCTTATGATAAACTCCGTATGCGGATGTGCCGCCGGTACTGCCCGCCCAGGCGTGAGGCTAGCTGTAGAACAAAGCAAGCACCTGCCCAATAAATTGTTAACTGTATTTGCTGGCATGGAAGCCGATGCCGTAAACAAAGCCAGGGAATACACCTTGCCTTATCCGCCTTCATCACCTGCCATCGCTCTTTTTAAAGATGGAGAGTTGGTACACTTTATCGAGCGTCACCATATTGAAGGACGCAGTGCCGAGATGATTGCCAATAATTTGATGGGTGCGTTTGAGCAGTATTGCTAAAAGTATTTATATGTAAATTATCACTTATATATAAAAAGCCTGTGGTTTATTCCCCAGGCTTTTTTTATGTGCAAAAATCTTTGAGCAACTTTATTTGCAAAACCACAGTCTTTGCCTAAATTCGCAACTTAATCACAATTATAAATTAACATGAAATCATTATTTACTAAAATTTTATTCTCGGCTTTAATTATTACCAGTTTTGGTAGTAAAGCCTATTCGCAAGGGGTATGGCGTAACATGACCGACCTCTCTACTGGCCGCGATTTTGCTTCCACATTTGTTATTGGGCAGGATGCTTATATGTGTTGTGGCAATTCAGGCAATGTTACTGCTGTAAAAGACTGTTGGAAATATGACCCAGCTACAGATTCTTGGACACAAATGGCCGATTATGGTGGAAATGCCCGCTGGGGTGTTGCCAATTTTGTGGTGGGCGATCGTGCATGGCTTGGTACAGGCCGTGATGGAGCTGCTAATACTTATCAAGATTTTTACATGTATGACGCACCCAGCAATACTTGGACACAAAAAGCAAGTTTCCCAGGGGCTGCTCGTAGGGGAGCTGTTGGGTTTAGTGTGGACGACAAGGGTTATGTAGGCTGTGGATGGAACGGAACAAATTATTATAATGATTTATATCAATATGATACATCTGCCGATACCTGGACTTCAAAATCATCAGTTGGTGGAGGCGGATTTAACTATCCTGTAGCTTTTAGTTATAAAGGAAAAGGATATTTAGGTACTGGCGATAATGCCAATAATTATAATTCAGATTTTTATGAATACGATCCAAGCAACGATACGTGGACTGCCAAAACTTCTTTAAGTACAGGCCGTTATGGTGCCGCTGCATTTGTAATTGGCGACTATGGCTATATAGCTTGCGGATATGATGGTAAAAAAACTTTGAGTGATGTGAACAGATATGATTTTGCAAAGGATACTTGGGACACAGTACCTGCAAATTTGCATAACCTAGAAATGGCAAGTGGTTTTTCTGTGGGTGGAAAAGGTTATATACTTGGCGGAGATGCATCATATAATAGTACTACCGCTTTAAAATATTTAACGCAGTTCGATACCATGAATTTATATACTGTGGTGGCCAGAGGTACAACGGTTTGTCCCAATACTTCCTTTGATGTTTGGGTGTCGCCGACTGATACCTTTGATAATGGAAATACATTTACAATACAACTTTCAGATTCTTCTGGCGACTTTACCAATGCAACCACCATCGGAACTTTAAACGATAGTATTGGGGGCAAAGTAAACTGTTTCATTCCTAAAAAGACTATTGCAGGCACTAACTACAAAGTACGCACACTAAGCGATATGCCCGTTATGGCAGGTTCGCCTTCTATGATAAGTTTACAGGTTAATCAATTGATTAAACCTACTATTATAGCCCCATCAAGCACCACATCGTGTGCAGGGAAACCCTTGTCACTTGTGGTAGATACCTTTACTTCTTTGGGTTCAAAAAATAATTTACTTACGCTTGTATATGATGCCACCCAGGGCCAATCATCTTTAGCAGGAGCAAGCAAAGTATATATGCACTCAGGGTTGGCTGATACCACAAGTATCGGAACCTCATGGTATAATACCGTGGGCAATTGGGGCCAGGACGATTCTATAGGTATAATGAAATCACTGGGCAATAACAAGTGGTCTATCACTATTGATGTAACCAACTATTATAGTCTTAACTTTATGGATAACCCCAAATACATAGGCATCAATTTCCGCAACGAAGACGGAACAAGTTCTGGAAGAGACAATTCGGGATTAGATATATTTGTTGATATACAAACTGGCATTGTTAGTTCAGTATTTTCAGGAGTAACAGGCAAATGGGAGGCATCGTATCAGTGGTTGAAAGATGGATCGGCAATTTCTAATGCTACTGCATCCAAAATAGGAGTAGCTGCATCGGGCAATTATCAATTTGTTTCTATTGGTAAAAATTGTCCTGACACTTCATCCATCACTACCATTGTGGTAGGTTCATTGCCCACGGTTGGATATGAAATTAACAGCAATACCACACAATGTTATACTGGCAATACCTTCTTCTTCAAGGACACAAGTAGTGTTGTGGGTGGCGGTGCTTATAACTGGACCTGGGATTATGGCGATGGATTCTCGTGCCAGTGTGTAAACCCCAGCCATAGCTATGCGGCTGCCGGAACTTATACCATAACCCTCACCATAGTAACCAAAGATGGTTGTGTCGATTCACTTAAAAAACAAGTAACCGTATTGCCCTCGGTACACCCCTGGTTCACGGTGAACAATTATGCACAATGTATAGGAGGGAACCTGTTTATATTAAATGATACAGCCACTAATACCTCTGGCCTTACAGCTACTATTAACTGGGATTTTGGCGATGGAAAAACAGATACAGGCGTAACCACAAAACATACATATACCAAAGCAGGAATGTATGATATATCAAGTTTCCTTTCATTGCCCAATGGTTGTAAAGATACGGTTACTGTTAGCATAGAAGTTTTTGATGGTCCAACAGCAAAAGCAGCGGTTGACAAATCATTGCAATGTATAGGAGGAAACATATTCAAGTTTACCGATAACAGCACAAGCACTGGAGGAAGTACAACCCGCACCTGGAATTTTGGAGACGGCAATATGGATACCGCTCAAAACCCGCAGCACAGTTATACAAAAACCGGACAATATGCAGTGTGGTTAAAAATATCTACCATTAATGGTTGTATGGATTCTACAGTAATAAATGTAACTGTTGATAGTGTGCCCACGGTATCAATTCAGGCATTATCAACAACAACAGTTTGTGTGGGCGATTCTGCCAAATTACAAGCATTCGGTAAAGCAGGATATAACTATCAGTGGTCGAAAAATGGCAATGCCATAAGTGGGGCAACAAGCGATACATATAGTACTGTGGATAGCGGAAGTTATACCGTAATGGTAGGAAGTGGAACTTGCAGTGCAACCTCAAATGCGATAAGTATTATAGTAACTCCTAAAAAGAACTTGGGAGCAATTACGGGTCCTATAACGCCTATTGTAAATACAACCACTACTTATTCTGTTGCCAATATAACTTCATACACCTTCAACTGGACAGTAACCGGAGGAACTATACAAACCGGACAAGGAACCAACCAAATTAGTGTATTGTGGCCAAATGCTGTTGGTACAGGAACTATATCAGTAACAGGAAATTGTGCCAATGCTTCCACACTAAATGTGACCATAGGCAATAGCGGAATTTTAGAACCAACTTATACTACTATATCTCTGTATCCAAACCCAGCAAATAGTATGTTATTTATTGATTTGAATACTATAAAAACCAATGGTAGAATATTTATATATGATTTGAGTGGTAAGGTAATAATAGAGCAACCTGCTATTATAGGAACCAACGAATTGAATGTAGCCAACCTGCCTGCAGGAGTTTACAGCATCAAAGTTATCAGCAACGATAAAGTGATGGTTGGTAAGTTTATTAAGCAATAAAAAATATTTGTCACTCTGAGGTTATCGAAGAGCGACAAATATTTTTTAGAACACAATTTTTTAAAAGCCCGTTGTATTTATTTACAGCGGGCTTTATTATTATTTTATATTTTGCAATTATTATTTTATATTTTTTAATGTGCATTTTTATTTTTAATTAGAAGATTAGATTTATATATTTGTATAATGAAACTACAGCCTAAACAATTTTTGAAAAAAATATTTGAAAAAATCCAACTCAAAAAAATGAAAACTTCTCTTGCATCTGGCTTGCTTTCAGAAAAGGAAAATAATGATTTTTTGATTCGCTTGAAAAAAGATGCTGAAAGTAATTATATTAAAACTAATATATAATATTACAAAATACTTCGTATATTTGCACATGCAAAAATTACAAATAACCTCAATGAGCGTTCCTGAAATAGAAG
>JAYVCI010000258.1:0-4546 GCA_043750035.1 Chitinophagaceae bacterium | reverse complement strand
ATTTAAAGGGAGAATTCAATTCAACTTACACCATCAATACATCACAATTAACTAACGAAGATTTTATTGAATAATAATATAAACATGAGCAAAGCAATAGACCTATCGCACATTTATAATTTACGGAATGACTTTACCATAGTTGGGCTTACTGGTCAAATTGGTTCAGGTTGCTCGGAAGTAGCTGAACAATTTGTTAAAGGATTTGGTGATGGTAAAGATTATGAAAACCCTTTTGATATTGGCTTGAACGAAACGAAGGATAGCTTTAAGCACAACTCATTTAGAAAGTATCGTATTATCTATGACTACGCAAAAGAAAATTTTAAAGGATATACTCTTATAAAGTATAAAGATGTCATTACCATTTTTCTTTTGCAAAATACTTTCGAATCTTTTGTTGAATTTTTAAAATCTGATGAATTAAAAAAAGAATTTTCTAAGATTAAGGTAGTGGTAGATTTTCAGAATGAAATTTCAAAAATCGCCTCGTTAAAATCTTCATTTGATGAATTGGCAGAGAAATATAAAAGCATTGATGTTCCTAATATCAAAGACAACAACAATTGGGAATTGCTGTTTGAGTTTTTCTTTGATACGAAGTTTACGGAGTTGAATAAAAATTTACATAGTATTCTTAGTGAATCATCTTTACTCAAACGCAATAAAGCTTTACAAGTCATTGGAACAAATATCAGAAAATCGGGAAATCCTTATAACTCTGATGAAACCTCAGCGGATAATATCTTTACTGTTGTTGAACTAATCAATAACATTATTAAATGTCACGGAGAGCATAGGAAAAATAATGGTAGCGAAAGAAATCAAATTGTTATTGATTCGCTACGCAATCCTATAGAAATCATGTTCTTTAAACAGCGTTTTGCTGCTTTCTATACTGTTGCAATAAATAGAGATGATGATATAAGAATATCCAAACTAATAGGAAAATATACGCTTGACTCAAAAGAAAGCAGGGAGAAATTTTGGCAAGAAGAATATAAAGGTGGTGGGGATAGCGAATTTTACAAAGCCAATATCTCCACTTGTATTCAACAAGCCGATATTCATATTTCGTTTCTTGAAGACGAAGAAGTCAAAAAGAAAAATAATCAGCTTAATCCTGAAAAGAAAAAAAACTCTGTTGCTGATTTTACTTCTCCATTTTTTAGTTGGCGGATGCAGTTGCTGAAATATGTTTCATTAATCAGCCACCCAGGTATAGTAACACCATCACCTGAAGAAAGATGTATGCAATTAGCTTACACTGCGAAGCATAATTCGGGATGTATTTCAAGACATGTTGGTGCTGCTATAACAGATGAATCCTATTCCGTAAAGGCAATAGGATGGAATAATACTCCATCTGGTCAAGTGCCGTGTGTTTTAAGGAATGCATCAGACCTTCTGAATCATACAAATGACATTTATGCATTTACTGATTATGAAAAGCAGGATGAGGATTTTAATAAGGCATTTCGGGAAAATTTTGAAAGTCAGATTGGTGAGCAGCAAAACAATTTGAAAGGTAGAAATGTCTGCTTTTGTTTTAAAGATATAAAGAACTCATGTTCGGAAGGAAAAAATCAAGTGCATACTCGTTCTCTTCATGCAGAAGAAAGTGCCTTTTTACAGATTGCAAAGTATGGTGGAGTTGGTATTGAGAATGGGAAATTATTTACAACTGCCAGTCCTTGTGAATTGTGTGCTAAAAAAGCCTATCAGTTGGGGATTAAAGTCATTTACTACATTGACCCATATCCCGGAATCTCACTCAAACATATTTTATCTACTGGTGGTAATCCAATTGAGGTTAGATTATTCAATGGTGCTATTGGCAATGCCTACCATTGGTTGTATGACCCAATAATGCCTTATAAAAACGAATTGACTTTATTGTTAGGAAATAAGTTTAAGGATTTTGCAAGCCAACAAAAGGATAAAGCAGATAAGTATGAAAAAGAGAATACAGAAGTGAAAAATGAGAATGAACAATTGAAAAAGCAATTGGAAGAATTAAAAGATAAACTTCAAGAATCAGAAAACTCCAAATGAAAGAAATCACATACAAATTTGTTGAATTTATACCTGATAAAATTGAGGAAGGTGTTTTGTATATCTCAATAGAATATTGCACAGCAATCCATAAATGCGTTTGTGGTTGCGGCAATGAAGTTGTAACTCCACTTTCACCTACTGACTGGGAATTAATTTTTGATGGTAAAACCGTTTCGTTAAGTCCTTCAATAGGAAATTGGAGTTTTGACTGCAAGTCCCACTACTTTATCACACGAAATAAAATTCGTTATGCAAGGCGTTGGAAAGATTGGGAGATTGAGGAAGGCAGAAAAGAAGATTCGGAAAACAAGGAAAAGTATTTCGGAAAAAAGAAAAAGTAAATATCCACTATATATAGTAAACAGAAATATTATATTTGAATGTATATAACAATATAAAGACGAAAGACTTAGTTCATACTATGCACTAAGCCTTTATATTATATATTTTATTCCACTTCCTTAAAAACCAAATTCTTTCCCTCATCCAAACTCATCATAATATGGCTGTCCTTTTTCACATTGCCAGCAAGTATTTGTTTGCTGAGTTCGTTCATTACTTTCTTTTGTAGTACACGTTTCAAAGGCCTTGCACCAAGTGTGGGATCGTATCCTAATTGTGCTAACCATTCTAACGATTCCATCGTGGCATCCAATTGTATATCATGTTGCTTCAACTGTTTTTGCAAATGTTTGAATTGCAGTTGCACAATTTCTTCCACATTATCACGCGTTAATGGTTCAAACATTATTATATCATCTATCCTATTTAAAAACTCGGGACGTATAGTTTTACGCAATACATCCATTAACTGGTTTTTGGTTTTGGCAGATATTTCTTCTGCATTTGCAGGATCGTAATTTTCGTAATTTTCTTGTATAATATGGCTGCCAATATTGCTGGTCATTATTACAATGGTATTTTTAAAATTGGCGGTACGGCCTTTGTTGTCGGTTAAATGCCCATCATCTAATACTTGCAATAATATATTAAATACATCGGGATGTGCTTTTTCAATTTCATCTAATAACACAACTGAGTAAGGGCGGCGGCGAACTGCCTCGGTTAACTGTCCACCTTCTTCGTAACCCACGTAGCCCGGAGGAGCACCAATTAAGCGGCTCACGGTATGCTTCTCCTGGTACTCACTCATATCAATTCGCACCATGGCAGTATCTTGGTTAAACAAAAATTCGGCAAGTGCTTTGGCTAATTCTGTTTTGCCTACACCTGTTGTTCCCAAAAATATAAATGAACCAATTGGCTTTTTGGGATCGCCCAAACCTGCACGGCTCCTACGTATTGCATCTGATATTGCTTCAATAGCCTCATCCTGCCCTACCACTCTTTTATGCAATTCGGCTTCTAAGTGTAATAGTTTTTCTTTCTCACTTTGCAACATGCGTGTAACGGGAATACCCGTCCAGCGGCTTACCACGCCTGCTATATCTTCGCTGTCAACCTCCTCTTTCACCATGGGGTTATCGTGTTGTATATCGTTAAGTTTGCTTTGGAATTTCTCCAATGCCTCTTCCGTTTCTTTAATTCTACCATAACGAATTTCTGCAACAAGTCCATAGTTTCCCGCACGTTCAGCTTGGTCGGCTTCGTGTTTGAGTTGTTCTATTTCTTCTTTCTTTTTTTGTATGCCTTCCACCACTGCTTTCTCGCCCTGCCATTTGGCTTTCATACTGTTTCGTTCATCATTTAGGTTGGCAAGCTCGGCAGCTATATCTTTTACTTTGCCCTCCATACCTTCGCGTTTGATAGCTTCACGCTCAATTTCCAATTGCATAATTCTACGTTCAATTTCATCCAATGCTTCGGGCACTGAATCAATTTCTATCCGCAACTTTGCAGCGGCTTCATCTATTAAATCAATAGCTTTATCGGGCAGGAAACGATCATTTATATATCTTTGCGAAAGTTCAACCGCAGCTATAATAGCTTCGTCTTTTATACGCACTTTGTGGTGCACTTCATAGCGTTCTTTCAATCCACGAAGGATTGCAATTGCATCTTCGGTATTGGGTTCATCAACATATACTTTTTGGAAACGGCGTTCCAGTGCTTTGTCTTTTTCTATATACTTTTGATACTCGGCCAAAGTAGTTGCACCGATGGCACGCAGCTCACCACGGGCAAGTGCGGGCTTTAATATATTCGCAGCATCCATGGCACTATCGCCACCTGCCCCTGCTCCTACCAATGTATGTATTTCATCAATAAATAATACCACTTGGCCATCGCTGCCTATCACTTCTTTTATAACAGCTTTCAGTCTTTCTTCAAACTCACCTTTATATTTTGCACCGGCAATCAGTGAACCCATATCCAAACTAAAAACGGTTTTCGATTTCAAATTTTCGGGTACATCGCCATCTACTATTCTATGAGCCAATCCTTCGGCAATAGCGGTTTTACCCACTCCTGGTTCGCCTATCAATACAGGATTATTTTTAGTGCGACGAGATAATATTTGTAATAC
>JAYVCI010000257.1:0-5107 GCA_043750035.1 Chitinophagaceae bacterium | reverse complement strand
GGGGGGTAGGGTTTTATCAGAAAAAGCAAGACCTTGTGTTTACAAGGGTTACAGGGACTTTATTTGCCTGTTTTTAAGTTTTGTCGTTTGGTAGTGATAAATTATATGGCAATAAAAAGATTTGAAGATGTGATAGGTTGGCAGAAATCACAAGATTATGCGGTGAATATTTATGGTGTATTTAGTGTTTCGAAAGATTTTGGATTTAAAGATCAAATTTGTAGAGCAGTCATTTCTATCTCGAATAATATTGCGGAAGGCTTTGACAGAAGTTCCAATGCAGATTTTTCAAGGTTTTTGTATTTCGCTTTGGCATCATGCAGCGAGGTTAAATCTATGCTATACCTAGCAGAAAAACTTAAATAAATTAAAGCAGAACAAAGAGACGATTTACTAAAGCAAGGCGACGAAATATCCAGCATCATCAGAGGACTTATTAAATCAATGAAGATTAAGGAGTAAGGGGTAAGGAGTAAGGAGCTGACGCCGAATGGCCCTTATTCCTTGCTCCTTATCCCTCAATTCCTTACTCCTTATTCCTTATTCCTTATTAACTTTGCGACCATGCGTAACCCCAACCTTAGTGCCGACGAAGATGATTTAGAAAATACCGAAAGGGAGCTGGAGAAAGTACTCCGCCCCCAAGCTTTTGGCGATTTTAGCGGGCAACATAAAACGATAGAAAACCTCAAAATATTTGTGGGTGCTGCCCGCCTGCGTGGTGAGGCACTCGATCATGTATTGTTGCACGGCCCTCCGGGTTTGGGCAAAACTACACTCGCACATATTATATCAAACGAACTGGGTGCAGGAATAAAAATTACCTCAGGCCCCGTAATAGAAAAGCCCGGCGATTTGGCTGGACTGCTTACAAACTTGGAACAAGGCGATGTATTATTTATTGATGAAATACACCGACTAAGTCCTGTGGTGGAAGAGTATTTATACTCAGCCATGGAAGATTATAAAATTGACATCATGCTGGAGAGCGGCCCCAATGCCCGTTCTATACAGATTGGTATTAATCCTTTTACGTTAATTGGTGCTACCACACGTTCGGGTTTGCTCACGGCTCCGCTGCGTGCCAGGTTTGGCATCAATGCTAGGTTGGAATATTATGATGTGAAATTATTGACCACTATTGTAAACCGTTCCGCAGGAATTTTAAAAACACAAATAGTTGGAACCGCTGCTCACGAAATTGCCAAACGCAGCCGAGGAACCCCACGTATTGCCAATGCATTGTTAAGACGCACTAGAGATTTTGCCCAGATGAAAGGCGATGGTATTATAACATTTGAAATTGCCCAAATGGCTTTGGATGCACTCAATGTTGACTCACACGGCCTCGACGAAATGGATAATAAAATCCTCACTACTATTATAGAAAAATTTAAAGGCGGCCCTGTGGGATTAAATACGATTGCAACTGCTGTAAGCGAAGATGCAGGCACTATTGAAGAAGTGTATGAACCTTTTTTAATACAAGAAGGCTTCCTCATGCGAACGTCCCGTGGCCGCGAAGCCACCGAACTTGCTTATAAGCATTTGGGGATTATGCCGCATCGGGGGAATAGTACGCAACTATTTTAAGGATTATATATAATATATGCTTAAGAAAATTTTATTCATTTTATTATATATTGGAGTGAATGGGTGTTTTGCCCAGGAAATAAAGTGGGCTATCCCTCCAATAGTAGATTCGCTTACTGAAAATAATTTAACCAAGCATTGGTTTACATTTTCTTCTAATGGTAAAAAGGGATTTGCTTGTTATGGTTCCTCAATTTCAGTCCCAGCTGAATACACAGAAATAATTTCTGGAGATGACAATCATTGTAATTTATACTTAATAAAAAATAATAATAATTGGGGAATATACGATACATATAATCATAAGGAAATATTACCATGTTTGTATGATACAATTATTAGAAGTGAATTACCTTTATTTAAAATATTAAAAGGAAATACCTATACTTATTTCAATTCTTCTAATTTAAAATGGCAAACAAACATTACAATCAATTCTAAAGGTCCGAAAAAGAAGATTGAAAAAGATATTTCCCTTGCTGACGCTATAGAAGTGAATGAATTAAGATCGGACAACTATACGACAGAAGAGTATGATGAATTGAAAAATTTTGAAAAGTACCTATCTAACAACAAAAGATTTATAGACACAATAGGCAATGACTTTTTGGAAGTCTATATATTCAAAAGGGAATATAGAGTTGTTTATAGAATATCTACTAAAACAATTGTAGCTGATTCAATAGATAGAGGCTTTATAGCGGGTAAATATTTATTTGTCCATAGATTTAAAAATAGTGAATCCATGGTTATAGATACTTTAACAGGGAGGGCATTAACACCCTTATATACAAAAGTGGACAGGTCATATACGGGTTACTTTTATGATAATCATTTATCTAGAAATTATATACTAGCCAAAATAAAAGATAAACACGGATTATATACCAGAGATTACGAAACTATTATTCCTTTTGATTATAGCAATATATTATTTGGAAAAAATAAAAACTTAGTATATTGCGAACTAAAGGATAAAAATAGTTTTAGCATCTTTGATTTAAATACAAAAAAATATATTGAAAATAATTTTGATAAGGTTCAATACTATAGTACCATTACCCCTATTGTGGTACAAAAAGGCAATAAATTATTCACCTATGATTTAACTTTGAATAAAACTGTAAAATTACCATTCAACAGAATTTTAAATTCAATATCCAATGACAGCATTTTATTAGTTTATGTTAATAAACATTTTAAAATATATAACCTAAATCAACAATGCTTTAAGTCAGAGTCTAATGATTCAATAGCTTATATAAAGATCCAAGATGAGAATTCAAATGAACCTCAATCTGAAAAATCATATCTCAAATCTCTTCTAGCATTTCGAAAAAATTCTAAGTGGGGATTAATAAATAGAAACGGGACAATAATCATAGAGTCGGAATATGATAGTATTGAATGCTTTTCAAGGCCATACCACGACCCTATTTACAACTTTACAATGAATGGGGAATTTATAGTATTAAAGAAGGGAAATTATCTTTCTTTATTTGACATTCAAAAATCAATCACCCGTTTAGATAGTCTAACGCAATATCGCATAGTTGACCTTTTAGATTTAAAAACCAAATCAACCGATTTTTGGTATAAAAGAGGTAGCACTTGGGGGAAATTAAACCTAACATCAATGCAGAATCTTATTAATATTGCAGATACCTTTTATTTAAACAAGGATATATATATATTAAAACAAAATGGGGAATATAGAACTTTTGACTACCGCAAACTGCAGCCTGAAACAGAATTATATGATACGATTATTAATTGGATTGACAATAATTATCTTGTGATAAAAAACAAGAAATTTGGAATATTAAATAAAGGGGGTGAAAATAGGATTAGATGCCAAAATGATAGTATTTATTATCGTACCCCTAGCTATTGGGGAAGCACAAAATATATCATAGTATTAATAGAAAAAAAGAGATGTGGATTTCGTTTCACTGAATTTTCAAACGAAGAACCATTTTTAACTCCTATTGTATTTGACGATTATAAAATAGGTACTAATGGATACGTCTGGGCTAAGTACAACGGCAAATGGGGAATCCTAAGCAAAAATCAATAATATTATTCTATCTTTGTCCCCATGCACGAAACCTATCCGCCGCGGCGGAACCATGCCTGCAACTGGCAGCCAATGGTGAGGGGCTGGTAGAACCTAACCCCATGGTGGGGTTACTTGATGGTCATGAGGGGAATGCTGTTAAGTTAAGGAAATTGGATTTTCTATTGCCCTGCCCTTCAGGGCGGGGAACTGAGAATATATAATGTATTGGCTTTAGCCACATTGTTTTGTTTGGCTAAAGCCAATATATTATTCCTATTTATCCCACTAGCTGAAGCTAGTGGCAATAGATAATCCTTAACTTAAAAGCATTGTGCATAAGGGATGAAATTATTATTAATCGCTAATACACCACCAAAAAACTTCACACATTTCGCTATCTTTGTCCCCATGCACGAAACCCTATCCGCCGCGGCGGAACGATGCCTGCAACTGGCCGCCAATGGTGAAGGGCTGGTAGAGCATTTGGGCATTATGCCACACAGGGGGAATAGTACGCAGTTGTTTTAGTATTCATTTTAGGAGTGTTATTATAATACTTTACAACTTGTTGGTAAAAAAACCAGAGCGTGTTTATTCCTTATCGGGTGTTTATATATATGTTTGTAGAAAAATGAAATAAAGCTAACAATGAAACTTACTGATAAAACTCCACTAGAATCATTAAATAAGGCTTATAGCAGTTCCAATATTAACGAAGGCCAAATAAATAGTTTTAAAACAAACTTAAAAATACTATTTGATGATTGCCACAATGCCGAATTAAAAGGGGAAGAAGAAACACATTTCCGAGATATATTACTGATATTTTTAAATAACACATATTACAATGGTGTACACAAAGTAATTTCTGCTAACAAAAAAGACATGGTTATACATGTTGAAAATTCTACCCATTCAGATATTGGAGTTATAATAGAAATAAAACGCCCTAAAAATAAAGGGGAAATGATTTCTAAAGACAACCTTAATGCAAAGGCCATGCAAGAGCTTTTACATTATTATATAGAAGAGCGTTTAAAAAAAGAAAAAGCAAAACAAAATCCCAAAATAAAATATCTAATTATAACAAGTGTATATGAATGGTTTATTTTTGATGCAATTGATTTTGAGAGATTCTTTTTTGAAAATGAAAAATTGATTATTGAATATAAAGAATGGGAAGAGAAAAAATCAGTAGGTACTGGAACAAAATGGCTTTACCAGAAAATAGCACAACCTTTTATTGAAAAGCAGTTAATCAAATCAACTTATACATATTTTGATTTAAGAGATATTAAAACCAATATAGAAAATCAAGATAATAATTCAGATGAAGTAAAAAAACTTATTCCTATATGACCCCTCCTAAAATTACTTGACACATTTGAGGTTAAATTAAATTGTTATTGTCAAGATTTGTTTTTGTTTCTAGAACAAGATTACGGCCTATTTGAT
>JAYVCI010000256.1:0-31399 GCA_043750035.1 Chitinophagaceae bacterium | reverse complement strand
TATATTTTTACTAGTACCCGCATATTGCCACATTACTGAGTTAAATCCTCCGAGCTCGGGGTATAAATCGTAATTCAAATCCAAACTAAAGAGCGGCTCCCCCTTAGTTATTTTCTGCTCTTTTTCTAATGTTGTGGGCTGTTTGTATGTGGCCAATTCGTCCATCAGTTTTTTCTTTTCAGGATTTGGTGTTATCTTTTGTTCCACATTTTCCGTGTTCCAACATTCGCCCTGTTCATTATAACTATATACATTAAAATTGTTTCCTGTTTTAAACGATGCCATCTTAGCATCTATGGCATTGCCCTCGTCCAGTTTTAAATCTTTTCCATTTTGAGTGGCTCTTATTTCAAGCATGCCCGCTGTTTCAAACATGCGTGGAAGTGGTTTTTCGGGCCCTACTGGTGGTTTTTGTTCGGCTACATTTTGGGCGAAAAAAGTTCCATTGCCCGCCAGTAAATGCTTGCTACCAAGCTCGGCTTTTTGTTTGTTGATTGTTTTATCTTTGGTTTCGTCGTACCACATATTTACGCCACTTGCCACTATCTCGCCGGGGGTATGAAACTCACGGTAGCTTATGTCTACTTTGCCCGTTACCGGTTTGCCATCCAGGGTTACAAATGCATTGGCAGGAATAGTAATAACCGAACCTGTCTTATACTCAAACTTCCCACCCGTGGCATTATCAAAACTATGCATGGCAGCAGGAATTTTTAAAAACTCAAACGGTGGCAACACCCCATGGGCGGCAGCTTGCGTTTCGTTCTTCTTTTCTTCCTTGTTGGTGTTTTCAGCATTATTGCAGGCGAGGGCACACATAATGATGCCGACCCACAGGAGTGTTTTTGTTTTGTTCATTTTATTATTTTTTAGCAATTATATATATTAATTAAAATACGAGACGCAGAAAAAAATGAAAAGGTTGGGTGCTTAGCAAAAAGCAAATATAAACCCCTAGACTTGAAAAACAAGGAAATGGTTGCATGGAAGAAATTATTTTTCAATTCCATTCAAATTATCTTCACCCTATTTCCTCAGATTATTTATTATATAACTCTATATATTATTATATGAATTATAATCTCGAATAATATGATGATGAAACGAACGTTGCTATTTGAATTCCCTTATCCCAACAAATGTATTTTTTTCGATGTGGTGGTTTTATATGCTCAATTCGGATAATAATTTTATTTTCACAGGGCACGAATACTTGAAAATGTTCAATGCTTCGTCGCCCTACCAACAAGGCTAGCCTTTCGCTTCTCGCATCCGATAGCTATTGGATGACAGCGTACACTCACTCTAGAGCATTAATTATGAATTGTGCGAAAACTATAAAATCCCCGAAAAGTATCGTCTCTCTCCGCCAGCAGAGAGATAAGAGAGTGAGGTTAATTATTCATCGAAACCAAAAACTCCTCATTGCTATCCGTATCCTTCATGTGCTTCTTCAGGGTTTCCATGGCTTCCTCGGGGTTCATATCGTTGAGGTAGTTGCGGAGCACCCATATTTTTTGCAGCATGTTTTTCTCAATCAGCAGGTCTTCGCGGCGGGTGCCACTGGCTAGGATGTCAATGGCGGGGAATATGCGTTTGTTGGCCAGGCGGCGGTCCAGTTGTAGCTCCATATTTCCGGTGCCTTTAAATTCTTCAAATATTACTTCGTCCATTTTGGAGCCGGTATCTATTAACGCCGTAGCTATGATAGTGAGCGAGCCGCCATTCTCAATTTTGCGGGCTGCACCAAAGAAACGTTTGGGTTTTTGTAGGGCATTGGCCTCTACACCACCGCTCAGCACTTTGCCCGATGATGGGGCAACGGTATTGTAGGCACGGGCAAGGCGGGTAATAGAATCTAACAATATAACTACATCGTGGCCGCACTCAACCAAGCGTTTGGCTTTTTCGTGAACCATATTGGCAAGCTTTACATGCTTTTCGGCAGGCTCGTCAAAAGTGGATGCAACTACTTCGGCACGCACGCTGCGGGCCATATCGGTAACTTCTTCGGGGCGTTCATCCACTAATAATATAATAAGATATACCTCTGGGTGGTTGGCAGCAATGGCATTGGCCACATCTTTAAGCAAAACCGTTTTACCCGTTTTGGGTTGTGCCACTATCAGCCCGCGTTGGCCCTTGCCTATGGGCGAAAGCATATCTATAATGCGGGTTGAAAGGGCTTTGCCCCCCAAATTCAGTTTTTCATCGGGGAACAAGGGTGTGAGGTGCTCGAAAGCTACACGGTCGCGAACATCTTGTGGGCTTTTGCCATTGATGTTCTCTACACCGGTAAGTGCAAAATACTTTTCTCCTTCTTTGGGTGGGCGAATGGCACCTTTTACGGTGTCGCCAGTTTTAAGGCCCATGCTTTTTATTTGGTTGGGCGATACATACACATCATCGGGCGATGGCATATAGTTATAGTCGGGCGAGCGGAGGAAACCATAGCCATCGGGCAATAGCTCCAATACACCCGATGAGGTTACCAGTCCTTCTAGTTCGTTTATAAATTGGTTGTTTTGATCGCGTTGGTTTGCGTGCTCTCTTTGTTGATTGGGGTTTTGGTTTGGTTCACGAGGGGGTTGCGGGTTTTCTCTGGGATTTGGGATTCGGGATTCGGGATTCGGGAGGATATCGCGTTGCTCAGGTTGTTTAACCGGGTTTTCGCGTTGCTCGCGTTGTGGGTTCTGATTGGGGTTAACCCTTTGCTCTCGCTGTGGATTTTGATTGGGGTTAACTCTTTGTTCGCGTTGTGGGTTTTGTCCCGTCCCTATTGGTCGGGATTCGGGATCTCGTCTAAGGACGAGAGGATTTGTATCGTTTTGTTGACGATCTTGGGGCGTGTTTTCCCTTTCGGTATGCGGAGGGCGTGGCGGACGGTTCTGGAAATTTTGCTGACGCGGTTGCTCGTTACGCTCAGGGCGTGGCGGGCGGTTATCAGTTGGATTAACAGGTGTTGCTACTGTATCGTTTTGCAGGGGCACAACAGGTTCATCGGTTTTAGTTTCATCGGCCAAAGGCAATCCGATAGCTATCGGATGTGTTTGAGGCTCTTCACCTTCTTTTACTTTGGGCTTGCGGCCACGCTTGGCTGGTTCACCATCAGCCGCACCATCTACTTTTACAATAGGAGGTTTGCGAGGTTTCTTTACCGGCACTTCTGGTTTACCCGCATTGGGGTCGTTGGGGTTTTCTTTAAAATCTTTGGTATCTGGCATCACCGATTGTGTTTCGATAATTTTGTAAACCAGATCCTGTTTGGGGAGATTGTCCACGTTGCTCATATTGAGCTTTTGGGCAATGTCTTTAAGTTCCGACAACAATAAGTTGTTCAGATAAGCAATGTCGTACATGTAGAAATATGAATAGTTAAAATAATGGTAACAAGAATTTTGAGGGGTAGGCATATATTCTTTAAAAGTTATTAAAGAAAAGCCTGACTTGATTGTACTGCAATATTAAGACGGATTGGTGAAACGACAAAAAAATATTTTACCTCATCCCTCCCGAATAAGATTCAGGATCGCTTCGCTCGTCACCCTCCCCTAAAGTGGAAGGTGTTGGAATATCTTCGAAAGGTTAATAAGTTCCGAAAATAAAAAAACGGTTTATCCTTTCCGTTAAAAGGAGAGGAAATTATAATTTATACCGATACGGTATCTGTATAAATCAAGACAGTGGGCTACTGGAGTATTATATATTGTTGTCAGTAACTTTATCAATATTGGTGGTAGTGGAGGTTGGGGAGTAAATGATTAATTAATGGGATTTGTAATTAGCTGACTAAACCACTCCCAGTCCCAATCTCCATTTCCAAAATAACAACCGTCTAAAGCAAAACTTAATTTTAAAGTATATAACATACATAATACATACAGTGTCCCTAAAACATATTTCAATTTCCCTTCAAGCGACATCGCAATTGGTAATGCAAAAAATGGAAGTATATCCACAAATGCCCGCTGACCAAAGCCACAACCCAGTTGATAAGCCCACCACGATGAATATAAGAATATATATATTAAAGTAAAACCAATGGGTATACTAAGTTCTGTTTTGTCTTTTTTGAATTTGAATAGAGCTACCAAAAACACAAAAAGCACTATTGGATAATACAAAAACAATCCATTATTAGGAGCGATGGTTACTTCAGCGATTTTGGGCGAACTAAGATATATAAATTTTTCGTTATTATAAGTATCTAAAGTGATATTCCCAGTTAAATAATAATTATAACACAACTGAGGGATAATAATGAGGATGGCCAAAGGCAACCCGAACAAAAACATTCGTTTATCAAACAAATTCTTTAAACGCCCTACCATTCCTTCTTTTCCCACTCCCACCATTAGCAACATGAATCCTAAAAATATAATATTGACGGGTCTAAGCATAAATATTAATCCAGACAATATGCCAATAATAGTATAATATTTTTTGTTCTCAAATTTATTTAAGCTAACATAATATAACAATGCGGCAAATGCGGCAAATGCGGCAAATGAATATATATGCGACATAGCACCATCCATACAGGCATAGTATAATAATCCTGTTCCCAACGTAAGAAACATACAACTGAGTGCTGAAACAAGATGCGTATATTTTCGCCGCAGATAGAAAAAAATAAACCCTATTCCTATTAAATAATAAAATACCGCCGCAAAATTCGTGGCCTTATAATAATACAAACTAAACCCGTCTTTTTCGGGCGATAACAAGTGTGCAACTAACCAAAATGGACTTTGAAGCAGGGCTACACAATAAGGATATTTGGTAATAATTTTATGGTTAACAGTATCCATGCCGAAGCCTGTTCCCTATAGAGTGTCCATCCCTGATTGTATTTTTGATTCATCCCAATGATATATAAATGTGGCGGGCAAATAAATATAATACCCCGATTTATCGGCCCACAACTCACTGCCAGATTGATGTATGCCCGTTTTACTATGCCTGTTTAATGAAAACAGCAGCATTAATGCATAAATTAAAACACCTGCTATTATATAATTTCTTTTCACAGGTATATAATAAAAAAACTATTAAGATAAATATCAAAACTTGTTCTTCCACATCATGGACTCCACAGGCTTCACGGTGCGGGTGCTGTATTTGGCATCACGCTTTTTATTATAATAATTCTCTACTTCGCCACCTATCACAAAATATATCAATTGACCTATGGGCATGCCTGCATATACTTTCACAGGTTGTGCTACGGATATTTCCAGCGTCCAGGTATTGCAAAAGCCTACATCGCCTTTGCCTGCTGTAGCGTGTATATCTATCCCCAATCTTCCAGTACTGGATTTTCCTTCCAAAAATGGCACGTGGGCATGGGTCTCGGTATATTCTTCTGTAACGCCCAAATATAAAGTGCCAGGTTGCAAAATAAATCCATCTTCTGGAATGGTAAACTCATCAATTTTATTGTGCACTTTAGCATCCAATACACGGTTTTGATAAGTGGCCAAGTAGCGGCCCAAATGTACATCGTAACTGTTGGTGCCCATGCAATCGGGTCTGAAGGGTTCGATAAGGATGGTGCCTTTGGCTATTTCTTCAAGTATTTGTTTGTCAGTAAGAATCATTTTTATATGGTTTTTCGGGGTGCAAATATGCGGGGGAATTTATGAATTGCGAATTACGAATTACGATTTTTTTGAACAAGCTAATTTTCAAAAGCTAATAACTCATGGTTATTCAACTCTATTAAATTGTGTTTCTCAAGCAAAATTACAATTTCGGCGAAAAAAATTTCGAATAAGTGAATTAATTCTCTATTATGCGTATTACCTATTGAAACATATATCAATTTCTTAGGTTTTTGAAATAACATATGGGTATCAAGAAAATCTGAATCCTTAGTAATAATTACCCTGTCTTCATTTTCGGCGTATTGCAATATTTCGCTATCAGGTGTACGTTCTTTATTAGGTAAATCATCTGTATGAATCACGTCAAAGCCTTCATTCTTTATATACTTTGAAAGTTTCCAAGGAAGATTTGCATCAATCAAAAATTTCATGCAGAAATACGATGTATTGATTTGAATTTGCTTAGTTTAGAGGCAAATAAAAGGCAAGCTCTAATATCATCTTTCTCAATAGCAGGATAATCACCAATTATTTCATCCGCTGTCATACCAGCCCCCATAAGATCCAATACCAAGTCAACAGTATAGCGAGTATTCCTAATGGAGGGTTTTCCATGGCAAATGTCAGGATTACTCGTAATGCGTTCCAAAATTAGATTGCTCATATTATTTTCAAAATTACAACAAATTTTTTAGAATATAAATTATTTATTTTATCACCTTCAAAACCTGTCCCGTAAATTCTGTATTATCAAAAGGTGTATTATATGATTTCGACAGATTATTTTCTTTAGTGTATATCCATTTTTTAGTTGGGTCGAAAATGGTGAGGTTGCCTGGGGAGCCTTGCTCTATTTGGATAGCGGGAAGATTTAATATACTTCTGGGATTATTGGATACCGCTTTTACAAAAATATTCAAACTTATCTTATCAGCCAAATATGTTTGATAAGCACTATATAATGTTTGTGTACCAATACAACCCGATGCAGCATAATCAAACTCCACCGCCTTATTTTCTATATTCTCGGGTTTGTGGTCGGATACTATACAATCTATCGTGCCATTATTTACAGCGGCTATCATGGCATCTATATAACTTTGTGGACGCAGGGGCGGCACCAGTTTATAATGTGTGTCGAAACTCTCTAAAGCTTCATCGGTATATATCAAATGCTGAATGGATATATCCGCTGTTACCTGCAATCCTTCTGCTTTTGCTTTTGCTATTAATTGTATGCCTTGGGGTGTAGAAACTTTACTAAAATGGAGTTTGCCCGCTGTATATCTTACTATTTCCAAACACTTTTGTATTTGTGCAGTTTCAGCAATATCGGGTATACCTTTTAACCCCAAATTTACACTCACCACGCCTTCGTGCATTTTACCACCACGGCTCAGTTCTTCATCGTTGGCCATTACTATAATAGGTGCTCCAAAAACTTTGGCATATTGCAGGCAACGCATCAGTAGTCCGCTATCGGTATGGGCTTTGTCGCCATCGGTAAAAGCAATTGCTCCACTTTTAAACATGTCATACAGTTCAGCCATATCCTTTCCCTGCAATCCCACACTTAAAGCACCCATCGGATATATATCAATTGGCAAATTGGGCGACTTGCTTTTTTGATATTCAATTTGCGATTTATTATCGGCAACAGGTAAGGTATTGGGCAATGTGGCTACACCTGTAAAACCACCGGCAGCAGCAGCATTTGCCCCGCTTATTAAATCTTCTTTATGCTCATTGCCTGGGTCGCAAAAACTAACACGCATATCGAACCAGCCGGCTGATATATGTGCATTTTCTATCACCTCAGTTGCGGTTGATATAATACTTTCGCCCATTTGCGAAATGATCCCATCTCGCACTTCCAAACTTATTTTTTTACTGTGCAATGGATGTCCCACATGGTGGAGCGTGCAGTTTTTTAAATGTATAGGTGCTTTCATTTCAAAAATTTAATGAGGGCTATTTCAATTAATACCATCAGCAACGCAAGCCACATAAATGTTTTCCAAAGCTGTGTGCCCAGTGCCAATTCACTCAATCCATCGTTTAGTTTTTGTTCGCTGTTACTAATTAGTTTGATAGACGTATTCGCTATTTGTTTTTCTATATCCGCTGCTTCATAGCAACTCATATCGCTTTCCAAGTTATTATAATTGTATGCGATGGCGGGATTTGTATTATTTGCTGCCAATATATAATTACCTGCTTCTTTCATCATATCGGCAGTATATAGAAATGTTTCGCCATTGCGGTTGAGCAATTCGGGAACTAATTCCAATTTGTCCTTGGATAACTTTACACCCTTTTCGGTTTTCAATACTTCAACTCCTAAAGGTACCAATCCATTTCCGCCAATCCTATTAAATAAGTTTCCTATTGGTTTGCTTATAAATGCGGCCTTCAACATCATGGGGATAAAATAAGGACTCTGTGCCAATCCACACCAGTCAGGCAATAGGGGCGATGCTACCATAATTATTTTACCTTTTCCTGCTTTGGATTGTATGGCAAACCAACCCCCGTTTTTTAATTTCATCACAGGTTCAAATCCTGATGAATTTCCTGCTTCAATGGTATAAAACTTTTTAACACTGGGCAATTCATCCTGCTGCGATTTTTTCTCATACACGCCCGCAAACAAATTACTTTGCTCGTTCAGTTGTTCTACTTCTGTTCTTATATCAGAAGGTTTTTCTGAATATTTTAATTGGTATCCTGATAATAAATTATTCAATGTAGCCATACCTTTTATTCCTGGAAATACAACTAAATCGCCCCCCTTATTTAAGTATTTATTTAGCTCATCAATGCTACCACTGCTTATTTCATTGCACCCATTTAATATCACCAAATCACTTTTTGAAAGCAGTTGGTAATCAATTCTTCCTTCAGGCAAATTTGTTAAACTACATACAGGCTCCGTAGCATACACATTGGTGATAGCTGTACTTTCGTTGCCCCCATTCACACACAATATATTATAGTTTTTTGCCGACTCAAAAGCTATATAAAACTTATCATCGAAAGTGATGGGATTGTCTACAATTGCCAGTTCTCCGCTTTGCCAACCAGCTTGATCCAGGGTGAAAGATAATACTGCGGTAGCACTTGCATGTTTGCCACAATTAAATCCCGAAACTGCTTTTTGTTTTCCATTTAATTTAAGACTGATAGAACCATTTTCTATATTTTGTTCGCCATAGTTTTTAATAGCTACCATTAATTTATTGGCTCCATTCAATTGTATAAACGGACTCTCGAACCAGCAAGAATCTATAGCTACGTTTTGTGTTTCATTTGCCTTGAGTGGCACCATTAAAGTTTGTATATTACTATCAGGTTTTAGTGCAGCTATATCCGAAGTTGTCTTTTGGAAATCGCTAACGATGATTGCCATTTTTCGCATCCCGTTTGCCCTGCTCAATGCTTCTTTTTGTCGTTCCATAATGGCCGACATATATCTGGTAACTGGGCTCAACTTCACTTCGTCAATCGCTAACAGTGCTTCGTCTTTGCCCAGCAAATGCTGCCCTTTACCTGTAAAATCATTGCTCAATATTTGGAAACGGTCGGTTTCACGCATGCTTTTCACCAGTTCTCTGGCACGGTTTTTAGCTGTTTGCAAAAGGTCACCACTGCTGCCTGTGGCATTCATGCTGTATGAATTATCTATATATACACTCACAGCCCTGCGGCGGTTATCGGTATTCTGATTGTTGGCTGGAATAAAAGGTTGGGCAAATGCCATCACCAAAAATATAATGGCCAAACAGCGTGCTAAAAGTATGAGGAGGTTTTTGACCCGTTGTCTGCTTTTGGTTTCAATCTGTATGTTACGCAGCAAGCTGATATTGGTGAACATCACCCGCTTGAACCTTCTGAAATTAAACAAATGAATCAGTATCGGTAGCGACACCGCCAGCATGGCCCACAAGAAACCGGGATTGACGAACTGCATTTAAAGTGCAAATATAGGGTTTGGGGTTTGCAATGTTTTTAATTTTTGTAGGGGCGGGCAGTTATTACGGTTAGTTACTCGCTAAATCGTTCCACCAATGCCCTAAACTTTCACCATTTGATGTTCGACCCCATTGGGGTCGAACAATCGCGAATATGAGTTTATTTATCAGCCAACTTATGCTCTTGTGCAGCCTTCACAAATCGCACAAACAAAGGATGTGGATTCTCTACCGTACTTTTTAATTCTGGATGATATTGAACTGCTAGGAAATACGGATGTTTATTGAGTTCTATTATCTCTACCAAATTTGTCTCAGGATTAATACCGGTGAATGACATACCGGCTTCAATAAATTCTTCTTGGTATTTATTATTAAACTCAAAACGGTGGCGGTGACGTTCGTTGATATTAGATTTGCCGTAAGCTGTCAATGCTTTTGAGCCTTTGGATAAAGCACATGGATAACTACCCAAACGCATAGTACCACCTTTTTGCGAAATCTTTTTTTGTTCCGCCATCATATCTATTACTGCGTGTTTTGTTTTGGGATTCATTTCCGTGCTGTGTGCGTCTTTCATTTTTAACACGTTTCTGGCAAATTCAATCACCGCACATTGCATCCCCAAACATATACCGAAGAAAGGAATATTATTTTCCCTGGCATAGCGTATCGCTTCTATTTTCCCTTCTATACCGCGGTCGCCAAAGCCTGGTGCTACCAGTATTCCGTCCAAATTGCCCAACCTATACTTGGCACTTTCTTCCGATATACTTTCACTGTGTATATAATGTACTTTCACTTTACACTCTCGTTGTGCACCTGCATGTATGAAAGCTTCTATAATAGATTTATAAGCATCAGGAAGTTCTACATATTTGCCCACCAAGCCAATATCTACCTCCATCTTTGGATTTTTAAGTTTCCACAAAAAGTCTTTCCAATGCTCCAGTTCAGGTTCATTTTTCAGGGGTAATTTTAGTTTGGCCAATACGGTGCGATCCAGCTTTTCTTTCAGCATTTTCATGGGCACATCATATATAGTTTCCACGTCCAAACTTTCTACTACAGCATTGCGGTTCACGTTACAGAATAAAGCAATTTTTTTTCTGATATCATCGCTAAGTGAATGCTCCGTGCGGCAAACCAATACATCAGGCTGTATTCCCGATTCCAACAATAATTTTACAGAGTGTTGTGTGGGCTTGGTTTTGAGTTCGCCCGCTGCGGCAAGGTAAGGCACAAGGGTAAGGTGTATCACCATACAATCATCGTGACCCATTTCCCATTTTAATTGACGCACTGCTTCTATATAGGGCAGGCTTTCTATATCGCCTACTGTGCCACCTATTTCTGTAATAATAATTTGAAACTGTCCTGTGTTTCCCAGCAATTGCATGCGGCGTTTTATCTCATCGGTAACATGCGGAATTACTTGTACTGTCTTCCCCAAATAAGCACCCTGCCGTTCTTGGTCAATTACGTATTGGTATATCCTTCCTGTGGTAACATTGTTTGCCTGACTGGTAGGTACGTTCAAGAAACGCTCGTAGTGCCCCAAGTCCAAATCGGTTTCGGCACCATCATCGGTTACATAACATTCGCCATGTTCATAAGGATTTAAAGTTCCCGGGTCGAGGTTGATATAGGGATCAAACTTTTGGATGGTGACGGAATAACCACGGGCTTGTAATAACTTGGCCAATGATGCGGAGATGATGCCTTTACCTAATGAAGAGGTAACACCACCGGTTACAAAAATGTATTTTACTTTGTCCATAAAAAAACCACGCCAACGCTAATGTTGCGTACTTTATGGGATGCAAAGGTATGTTAATAAGGTATGAAGTTTTTGTGGAGTTTTGCAAATGTATCCACAATTTTTTTGAGAGTATGATATATAATAGTCCGTCATTGCGAGGAGTGAAGGGCTAGCCTGTGGGCGGCATGACGTGGCAATCCCATGGAGTGTGTGCTCCGTATGATGGAAGTTACGCGGAGAGTTATATTAAACCCCACCATACCCCGCACCATCAAGACTATAATGGTCTTTCATGTGCTTAAAGCTCAATACTGGAACTGTGGCGTGGTTTACAATTTGCTGGGCAAATGCTCCGAGAAAAATACCCGTTAGTCTCGATTCATGGCCTGTGTTTACTACTATTAAATCGCATTGGTTCTCTGTGGCATATTTATTTGCGGTCTTGGCAAGATTGCTTCCATGTATAATAGTTGTATTATAAGGTAGCTTTTCACTTTTAATAACATCTTCAACAGAGTGCAATTTAATATTAATTTTGTTTATGTCGTCTTGGTTTTTCGAAACGGGCAGGCCAACCAAGTGAATCCTCGATCCAAACGCTTTGGCAACTATCATGGCCATATTTACTTTTTCGCGGCTGTGCAACGAATCGTCAATAGGTATTAGTATATTTTTAAAACCAAGTTTGCTTTTTTTATCGCGGATGGTGATAACAGGTTTCTCAGATAGGGTAACCACTTGCTGTGCATTGCTGCCTATAAACAATTCTTCATAGCCACTCGCACCATGTGTTCCCATCACAATCAGGTCGATATTTTTCTTCTTCGAAAAGTTAATTATTTCCGTATGTATATGTCCACTTACTACAAATGCATGCACATGCACCTCTCCTTTTTTTGCTGCTTTTATTTGCACCGCATCCATTTTTTTCTTTACAGCTTTTTTAATTTCCTCAATCGATGGAAGCAGAATCCCGCTTTCAGGGAAAATAGAAGTAAAATAACCGTTCGATTCAATTACATGTAATAGAAAAATTTCTGCTTTTAGTTTTTTGGCTAAGGCAATGGCCTCTGCCAATGCAATTTCCGAAGTTTCAGTAAAGTCAATAGGGACAAGGATTTTTAGTATTTCAATTTTATTCATAATATATAGTGGTTTAGTATTTCAATTTTTGGTATTATATATAATTATTGTGTGTATCTGTGGACTTTAATATGCTATCATGCTCTAAATATATCAACCTATTTCTGCTTGCACCTTCAACTCAAATTGGAAAGGCATAAAATCATGTACACCATTCAGTTCAAATATCCGTTCATCATTACCATATAATAATAGCTTAATTGGGGTGCCTTGCTTGCGTTCGTATTCCATCATGGCTTGCATACAGGCACCACAGGGTTTTGCGTATCCCATTTATGGCTGCGGGCAGCTATGGCTATATGTGTTATAGTTCCATGTGGATGTGTGTGCCCGGTATGATAGATGGCAGTTCGTTCAGCACATAAGCCTGAAGGATAAGCAGCGTTCTCCTGGTTACTGCCAGAGATTACTTCTCCGGTTCCCATTTGCAAAGCACAGCCTACATAAAATTCGGAATAAGGGGCATAAGCTTGATGTGTAGCAGCAATAGCTATCTGTACAAGTGTTTGTAGTGGCTGGCTCAATTCAACAAGGGCCAATTCATTATATATTATTTTAAGTTCTTTTTGCTGCAAAATATATAATGCTATTTATTGTAAAGTGTACCTGGCTGTTACGCCAAACTGAACATTGGTGGTGGGGTATGAGTTGGTGGTATAAGGTTTTGAAATTCGTTGATCATAATATATACGAATCAATACTTTGTCGCTGGCCTGGTAATCGAGGGTGGGTTTTATACTAATGATTTTCATACCTGCCGTAGGGGTGCTTAGGCCATCAAATTTACGAATGCTGGTCCAGTTGTCTCGTATAGAAAAATCGAAACGGAAACTGGCATCATTGGGCAGATACAATTTACGTCCCTGAAATCTGATAAAGCCAATGGTGAGCCCTTTTTTGCGGAAACCCACACCAATCACAATTTCTTGGTTTTTCATTTCCTGCAGTTGGGGGTTAATGGGCACCAATGATAACATGCGTTCTTTTTTTAATTCAAATTTTAATGTAAGGCTATTGGTAAAAGTCATATCAATACCAATAAGTGGAGAGAAGCGTTCAGCAATCGTTACATTTTGCAACGAGAGTTTGGGCTCTAGCGTATAGGTAGTACCAACACCTCTGCTGGCAGAATTTGAATCAACAGAGTAACCAATTGATGAGCCAAAACCACCTACAGTATAGGTAGAAGAGTATGCATGTGAAATACTTAAATTGGGTATCACTTTTTTGATAGCGGGTATTTTGCTAAGCCCATTCCAGGTAACCCGCCAAGATGCACTGGGTATTTTGGGGAACAACTCGTTTTTATATTTTATTGGGTTTTTGCCGCTATAGGTTTGCAAAAATGAATGTACAATAACATCGTGTTGCAAAGGCGAGTACCCACTTGGATAACCTGTTAGAAGGTCGATGTCTTTGGTTCTTCCTTCTTCACTTTGTAGTTTTCGGGCCACGGTATTTCTTTGGTCAAGCATTTTGTTAAATACGTCCGACTCATTAATCGTACTTTTGTCAAAAGCGGTTCGTATAATATTATAAGTCATACTAAAGTTTCCATTCTGCAAAGGTGCATAGTCTAAATATTTTTGTGTTGCATCATCAAAGGTAAAAAAGCTTTGCGAAGAAGTTGTCATCGAGCGTTGGAAAGTAAGCTGAATCCTAAGATCGTTAATGGGTTCAATGGTGGCCTGCATATTAAATTGCTGACTTAGCGACCGTGAATTTGGGTTGTTCACCCCTTTGCCCGATGCGAGCCAACCCTTATCTGCGGCTCTGTATTTTAAATTGGTATCTTGGCTACCCGTAATAAAATTCCAGCCAGGTGCCATCAAATCAAAATTTTGTCCAAAATATTTAGGCTTGGGTAAAAAGCCCGGTAAGGTTGTTCCCCTGTTTTCAGTATAGGTAAAATTGATTGTTTTTACCATCATAATCAACCTGGCGGTGTGCTCGGCAAGCTGCAATAAAGGATTTTTTCTGTCGGGCGTTGGTATTGGTTCCTCAACTTTTGTGCTATCGTCCGCGGTTTTTTTCTTCGGGTCTTTCTTCGGTGTTTTAGATTTTACTTTTGGCGGCGGCGGTGTTCGTTTTTTACCACTGGCAACCTCTTCAAAAAATTTAATTTTATTATATAGTTGCTGCATATTGAATTGCCCTGTTAGCGAATTATTTTTCGAGTTTGCAATGGTATTGCCAATGGTGTCTTGCTGGCCAGGAGGGCCTTGGCTCCATGAATAATTCATACTTACACGGGCAGTCATGGAGATAAAATTAGTTAGCGGAAATTTGTTGAAGGGTACCGTGTAACTTAAATTCCCTATTTGATTGAACTGTGTAATACGGCCCAGTCGTTTGATATTTTTGATGATAGAGTCATGCCCGTCGCCTGAATATCTAAATATGGCCCCCCCGGGTTCATCAATCCTGGCATTGGTAACGGCATTGTAATCAAACTTAAGAGCCTTGGTCAAATCCCATTTCACATCAAATTGCCGAGAGTTTGTGAAATTTTTGTCATACAAGGTATCAATATGGGTATTTTGCTTATCATTTACACGGTTCACCAATTCACCATAACGCCTATCGGTATTGGTGGTAATATTTATTGATTGGGGTTTGTAGTAAAAATTAACATCACGCAGCAACTGCAAGTATTTCGACTTAAAATATTTCTTGAAAGGCTCAACTGGCTTGGCTTGCGACTGGAACGAATAGTTTAGTTTAAGATTATATAGTTTTATCTTATTATATTGTATCAATTGATTTCGTTGAAAATATTCGTTGAAGGCGTACGACATATTAAAATTTTCAATACTGTAGAACTTTTTCTTTTTATTGCCCGTCAAATTTTTGTGTACGTTTGATACATTCCAGCCTCGTTTAATAGTAAGGTCGTCGGCATTCGACTTGATTTCGGCTCGGTCATCGGGGCTAGAAACATTGAGCACGCTGCTCATGGGAATATCCGGATTTAACGGGTAGAAGTGCGGTCGCACCAAAGTGTGGTTGTAGCCATAATAAAACGGAATACTTACCCCCGATTTTGCAGGGAACAGTTTGCCCAGCTCCAGCATGGTATTCACGTCGAAATTGGTAGTGAGGTTTCGTGCTCGGTCATTCAGTTTTTTGTCAATGCCCCCATATCCCACGGTAGTTATACTGCCTGCCATGTTTAAGGTGCCAATATCAGCTAGTTTAATCACAGTTCTGGCTGTTGCAGCCCATCCGCCGGGGTTCTGAAAACCACTTACCCTAAGTTCGTTCACCCATATTTCGCCGCATTTGGGAAGTCCATCATCGCCAGGATTGTCAAATTGTTTGGGATTGCGTACGCCTATCAAAACCACCCGGATATTACTCATATCGGGGATACCATTTACAGCTATCCTTTTGCCATCAGGCCCTGTACTTTCAAAATAATTATTGCTTCCTCCTTGTTTTAAACGCAGTACCTTTAAATCATAAAAAGCAGAGATATCTATATTTAATTCATTGTCTTCACGCCAAACATCGGTTTCCAGTATTTGTCCCCAATTGGTTAGTTTTAGGGGGATTTCATACTCATAATAGTTATTGGTAAAATCGGTACCCAGCCTTACAAAAACCGAGAGGTCTTTATCTTTTAATATCTCTCCGGCCAGTGCCTCAGCATGCACGAACATTTTTAAAGTTTTGTAATTACGGATATCGAGCTTTACATTTTTGAACACAGCTCTCGCATCACCGTCTTTCAATCCGCATACTCTTAACGACAATGATTGCTCGTTCTGTTGAATAGGGTTGGGCTGGCTCACATCCAATTGTCTGAAAATACCCTTGGGCAATACATAAGGTATGGGTTGTCGCTGATTGTTCTCCTCTACATTTACTGTTGACACCACAAAGGAAGTGTTGTCATTGGGGTCAACCGGATTTACGGCACCGGGAGTGGCAAGGGATACTAAATATTTACGCCACTCGGCCCTTATGAGTTGCATATTGGCAAATCGGAGCACCACCGAATCAGTAAACCCATGCATTACCATACGCATAAAACGGATAGATTTAAAATCGGGAATGCTGCCTATTCTACGCTCGTACGAACGGATAGGTACTTTTAATTGGTACCATGTAACAGTATCGTCGGGGCAGTTACAGGGCTTTTCAAGTTTTGGTCCTGAGCGAACAGAATCCGTCACATAATTCTGGCCTACTATCAATTTGTTTTTGCTCAGGTCTATTCGATATTGATAATATTCCTCAATTTCGTTCAGGGTGAAATCTCTATTTATATCCTCATCATTGGGATTGGGCTGGTTCGCCACGGGATAGGTTTCTTTGGGTTGGTGTGGGGGTGTTTCATTAGGACTTGGGGAGTTGCCATCAGGCCCATTGAATTTTTTGTAACGGGCAAGAATACTGGTTTGGGCTAAGTCGAAATCGCTGCCTCTGTAAAAATGATAGTTGTCTGAGGCTGGGTCGTTTAAAGCATCTAAGTAAGCTCTAGAATTGGGGCCATATAATTTAGACAAGGAATCTAAATACTTTTGCTTATAAAAATTTCTTTCGTCTTGGTCGTTCAGTCCATCTAGCCCAACATCTTGCTCCAATCGTGAGGCGGGGTTGTTGTCGAACGCATTGTTAATTGCTGGGATAGCAGGGACATTTCCCCATACGGTGGTGTCCATCCTAAGATTGGGTTGCGTTGTGGTTTTTAGTCCGTTTTCAAAACTTTTCCGTGAATCACTCAGCATATCTTCACTCACATTCCCCAAATGGATGTATAGTTGCCCGCTGTTGTTGGGTTGTGGATTGTGCCCATTCAGAAACGGATCCATCATCCACAATTCTATATAATCAATATTTGCAGCTTCAAAGTCATTCTGATCTATTTTACGCATAATACCAGCCCAATTATTTTTTGGGGTTTTAAAGGTGCCATCGCTATTCAAGTCAAGGGTGTTAAAGTTGTACGGGCCACGTTGGTTGGGGTAATAGTCAATATCAAAAGTATTTTGGGTTTGTGGTATGCCTTGTTGTATTTGTTTGTTTTTGAATACTTCATTTACCACCACTTGCCGCACATAATGATTGGATAATTGTGTAGGATCGTTCTTTAAATACACAGGGGTAAGGTTGTTATTGGTATAAAACAAAGGGTCTAAAATATACCACGCAATACGGGCCGTATGGTCTCTAAAACTAATATTGTTTCGATTCTGTCCATCAGGAAATAAGTCTGGCTGCCCCTGCGGCGTACTGGCGAGTTGCCAATAATTGCCCAGCCTCAGATCGGTTGGGATTTCACTTGCTTCAAAATCATCAATAAAAGATACACCTGCTTTGTCAAGTGTTTTCTTAATGGCAGGTGCCACACCTGGTACAATCTTCGCAAACTCACCCGTGAACAATATATTGCTCATTTCCTTGGTCGAGATGAAAGGCAAGCGATCTATAGCTTTGGTAAGCCCACGCCAGTCACTCTTATAGGTAGCATCGAACCCAAATATGGTATTGTTCAATGGCTCATCTCCAATATTTACTTTGGGTATAATAGGTCGCTCACGCAGGTTGAGCAAGGTAGCACCGATAATAAAGTCTTTATTGATTTTAAAATCGAGCCTGGTGCCCATCAGTGTGCGTTGCTGTGTGGTAAAAGTTGCTGTGTTCTCGCAACTTGCTTTAATGGCAGCTCCTTGTGCCAGTATACCTGTATTAATAATGGTTACACGGCCCGTGGCATAATCTACTATATAGTCAGTGCCTTCTATCAGCGGAGTTCCGTTCGATGTTACTTTTACTGAACCTTTTGGTGCATTAAAGCAGTTCAATTGTATCTCATTACTTGCCGAACCTTTAAAACTTCCCCGTATAAAAAATTTGTTTTTGGTGGCTTTTTGTTGTGCAGCCCATCGTGTCGAATCATATAGTTCGTCAAATGCGTAATAGCTGGCTTTTGCACCACTGGGGTCAATAAATTTGCTTCGCAAGAATTTACCAAAAGGCTCCAGCACTGGAAATACAATCCGGCCTTGTTGTGGGTATATGGTAACTCCTTCAATCCAGTCAAACTGTCCATCGGGTTGTGCTTCTAAATTGGTATTTACACGGTCAATGTTCAATACACGAACCAAGGGAACACCCTGCAGTTTGGGTTCGTCTTTGGCTGGCAGATAAACCATATCTGCATTGGATGGGTCATCGGCATACCACACGTTCAATTTAAAATCCGATTTCTGTATCTGGTAACTCCCTACTGAATATATATTTTTCATCATCAGTTTCCAATTTGGCAAATCGGGGCGGATAGATATAGGTTTCAGTAGTTTTAGGAACAACACATTGGGGTTTTGCCTCTCGGTGGGAACCTGTCTCGAAAATTCACCTACTTGATATGGATGCCCACCTATTTCATATTCAAAAGCTACAGCCAAAACCTCATCGTTATTGAGTGTTTGGTTCAGGGAGATATATCCCAATTGGGCATGAAAATTATACTCATTGGGATTAAGTTGACGGGCAAAATTGATTAGCTGATAGTCATCTATCTGCTTCATCTTATTAGTTTTGGAATTTTGTTGTAGCTCATTTACACTTTTAAATGTTGAGCGGAAATTTGAGTCAGATGTTACAGTTTTATATAGATCGTTTGTATTGTTGTCAGGGAATATATTAACAGGGTTGGCTGTTATTTGTTTGTTATATATATGCAATGCATCTTCCCCTAAATCCATTAAGCCCATTATGTCGCGGGCATTGTCCACCGCACTGGTGCGGTTTGTTACCCATACTTCTACACGGGTAATACGCACAGGGCTCTGCACCAGAGGTGGCCTGGAAAGGAATTCTTCAAAATGGTCACGGAAGTATTGCGAAAGAAAATAGTGTTTGTTTTGTTCGTACTGGTCGCACTGTATATCAAAGGGTGTAATTTGTGCTCCGCCTTGAACGGTTACTTCGCTGGACCTGCTTTTTTGTTGGGAGAAAAGGACGGTAGAAGTGAGCCTGCCAAATTGAAGTTTCACCTTGGCACCAAACAGGCTCTGGCTGCCGGGAATTAGCGTTCCATTTAGCGGCAAGCTCACATTGCCCACTTCTATTTTTTTAAGAATACCATCTTCTTTGCCATCCCAATTCAATTTCATTTGGTTTTCAAAATCGAACAGGGCCTCTGTATTGTAATTGGTATTAATCTTGAATTTATCGCCAATGCTGCCAGATACATTTAATTGTATTTTTTGTTTGAAATCGAACTGTGCATTTCGTTGCTGCCTGCTGTTGAGCACAGGATTCTTAATTACATTGTATATGCCACCAAAAGTAAGTTCTGCTGACCCCGTAGGTTTAATCTCCACTTTACCATTGCCAAAAAAATCTTCAAAAGTTTTGCCTGGTATAAACAATGGAGGTATCACACCGCCACTGCTTCTCACAAAATTTTGTGCCTTGGCCCGCTGCTTGAAATAATTCTTATTCTGTTCCTCGTCTTTTATTTTGGCATAATCCTCCAATGAAATAGTTTCAGGAGTGCCCACGGGCGTATTGCCTATAGTTTGTTTTTTGGTATAAAATTTACCACTGCTATCCAATTCGTAAGTGGTTTTTATTACCTCTGGTTCTTTTAGGTCGAATGCCTGCTTGCGGGGTTTGTCCCACGATTGGCGGGGCCAGTTTTTAAAACGGGAACTGTCGCCGGGCTTTGCCAGTTCGGCTTTGGTATTGGTTTCAGACTTCTGATGGCTAAAAAATTTGACATTTGCTCCAAAAGCCAATGCCGTGGTGATGCCCAGCCCGAGCACCATCGCTCCGACACTTTTGCTCAAAACCATGCTCTGTTGAATGTTCTTTTTTTCTCTCACAGTACTTTCAGGGCTTGTTTGATAATATCTTCAGTGTTTTGGTTTTGCAAATTTAATTTAGTCAGGGTTTTCTCTACGGCTACTCTGTTGAACCCCAGTGTTACCAAAGCGTCCATGGCCATACGCTGATTGGCATTGCCAGGCGTGGCGGGCATAGAATGTTCGCCATTTAAACCTTCTTTGGAAAGTTTTGATTGTAAATCGATCACAATTCTTTGGGCAGTTTTTTCACCGATGCCTTTAATGGATTTTAGTAACCCTACATTCCCGTTTACAATGGCATTATACAATTCCCCGGGGTTTAGGCTCGACAGCATCATGCGGGCTGTATTGGCTCCCACGCCGTTTACCAAAATTAGCTGGCGGAAAAGGTTCCGCTCTGCTTCATCCACAAAACCATACAGGGTGTGGCCATCTTCTTTAATGCTTAAATGCGTGAACAGCAGGCCGTCTTTTCGGTCTTTTATTTTCTCAAAAGTGTACAACGATATATGCAGGCAATAGCCAACTCCGTGGCAATCAACCACTATATAAGCGGGTGTAACTTGTGTGAACTGTCCTTGAATATGAGCAATCATTCTACCTTGGTCAAAAATTAATCAGCAAATATACGCAAAAACGTAATTTAGGTAGATGTGTTACATATTAAAATGGAATATTTATAAAATTGACTGATTTGAAATAGGAAGACCACAAAAATGGGGAAAAGGTTGCATAAGGGGAAAATATTTTTTGGGGATGGGGATGAACAGCGGGTTTGGAACCTGAAATACAAAGCAACATAAAATATTTTTTACATTTTTAATAAATGCCCTTATATTGCACTTCTTTTTCACTATGAAAACTAAACACCAACATATTATGGCGATTATATACTTGCGTAATCTGCTTTTGCATCATAAATTGTTCTTTCGCTTGATAATTGCTAGATACTATAATGGGTATTCCACAAAAAATTCGGGTATTTCCACAACAACTCCTATTGTTTTATATTGCTTTATGTTTAACAAGCTAATTGCACCATATTTTATTTCTTTATGCGTATAAAAGTTTTTTTAATAATAATAGGATTAATTTGGGTCTCACATAGCTCAACCGCCGATCCAATTAAACGTGGTATAAAAGCTTTGAGAAAAGGGAATTTTGAAAGGGCGAAAGAAAATTTTAAAAAGGCATATCAAAAGGACGCAAAGAGCTCCGTCACAAATTATTATATGGCTCAGTATTTCTATTTTACCAAGATTGATTTTAATTGTGATTCAGCGTATTTTTATGTTGTAAGATCTGAAAATTTAAGCGGGGCACAATTATTACATCTACTTGATTACAAACTAATCTCAGATTCTATTCTCTACTTCAAGAAAGAAATCGAAGATTACGCATTTAATGATGCTATGATAAGTAAGTCAATTTCAAATTTAGAACATTATATAAGTAATTATAAAGATAATTCAAATTTAAAAATAGCCATCAAAAGCAGAAATGAAATTGCATATAATATAGCAATAGAATCTAATAAGAAAGGTTTATTTCAGGATTTTGTGGAGAAATATCCTACCGCTACGCAAATCCCTCTAGCTAAAGAAAAGATAGCAGAATTTGAATTTAGCGAAACAACCGAAAGTAAATCATTGGCTGAATATAAAAAGTTTAGAGATAAACATAAAGGAGATAGCTGGGAGCAAAAGGCATTGAAAGGTATTTACACATTGGAGTTCGACTCGTGCATGGAAGCAAAAAATTCGGAAAGTTTCAAACAATATATACACAGGTATCCAGAATCAGATTTGAAGATCGAAGCTAAAATAAAGTATGACTATTATTTGTTTGAAGAAGTAAAAGTAAAAAATAATATTGATGATTTCAAAAAATTTATAATAGAGAATCCCGAATCAAAATATATCAATAGAGCCCATAATTACATATATGATTTGTTTACATTGAATCAGACGGATACTACTAAACTTGGTGAATTTGTAAAAAAATTCCCAGATAACCCGTTCAAAAATCAGGCTGAAGAATTGTATTATAACTTGTTTACATATAACCAAGCATCACTTTCAAGGCTAGCTATCTATTCCTTTGAAAATCCTAAAAGCCGTTTTAAACTAGAAGCGGATAAAATAATATACAATCTTGCTACAGACAGTCAAAGGTCTATTAATAAGTTAGCCGAATTTGCTATACATTATCCTCAAAGCCCATTCGCTGTAAAGGCTGAAAAGAGATATTATGACCTTTATACAGAGAATCAGACTTCAATAAATAAAGTAGAAAGTTTTATCGGTTTAAATAAAGAAAGTTCATTTTTAAAAGATGCAGGTAAAAGATTATTTGAACTGCATGTAGTAAACTGTAATAAACAAAACATATTAAACTATATTAACAAATACCCCAATTCAAAATATGTAGTAAAAGTATGGAAAAAATTATATGAATGCAAAAGCGAAACTGATGAAATTATTACTTCTAGAATTAAAATATTCTTAAAAAACAAAGCAGCAGATTATAAATATATAGATGAGCTTAGTTTATTAGCGATAGACAAAATAGACTATACCCCCATTGACCCAGATAGTGGGGAAGTATATGCTTTAAAACTAAACAAATCCCAAGAAGATTTAGCTAGCACCACACATACTGGTGATAACAAAATAAACGATTCGCCGACTATAAAAAAGCAGCCTAAGGAAAACTCAGAACTAATAGTAATAAAAGAGGAAGAGCGTAAATCAGAAAAAATAGCTCTGACACCTGAAAATTCAAATATTGAGAAGCCGAGAGAACCTGAAAAAAGAGAAAATGATACCGCTTACGTCAAGCAAAATGACAATGAGCAATCCACACCAACTGCTATAGCTGATAATAATTTAACTTCCAAAAAGCAGGATAAAACCTATGAAGATGACCCCAGTCCTTTTGTTTCAAAGCCTACATCACAAAACACAAAAAATACAGTTGACAGCCTTAAGCAAAACGAAATAGCGAAACCCATTCTCGAGGAAATAAAAGTAGCAGCAGTTTCAAACAGCAAGCAACAATCACCTAAAATGACAAGAAGTGCCTCGGACTTAACTGAAAAACAGGTGAGAAAAAGTTTAACCTATGCACTTTTTGAACGAGACAATGACAGTTATACTTCTTATATTAGAGACGGATTTACTGAGAATGCCGGATATGTGAACAGCCAGTTTGATTATGTAGACATTGGCATAGATAATTCAATTATTTCTATGGAGGAAATGGTCGAATCGAGAAAATTGCATAATAGCGATGATGTTAAAAGACAGTTTTTGATTGACACTAAAATTCCAAATAAAATTATTGATGCTTTGTTTAACGACGGGAATGATGCATGGACTATGGAGAAGTTAATTGAAAAAGCAAAATATAACTTTAGTGATTTAGATATCATGGCTTTAAAATCGGCAACAGGCGGCTTAGAACTAGGGTCTAAACGAGCCGATTTAATAGAACATATTCTTAGCGAACTATATATAGTTTCTTTTACATATTCTAATGTGAAAACAATGACCGAGTATTATGATGAAATCGATCAGGCAAGATATGCAAATGCTATAAAGTATAAAACCAAATATGTACCTGTCAATAGAAGTGAGAGAGGTTTTATTGCAGATAGAACGGTTGACTTTTATAAAATAATAATTGATGGAGTTGTATTGAAAACAATTTATGAGCGGTTATACGATAATAAAGACGCTAGAGACTCGATGATATATAATATACAACTGCAAAAATCAATACTTAAAAGAGTAAAAGGCACAGAACCCTATCCATTGAGTGCTAATAGCAAACCCGCAACTGACCAAAGTTTTTTTAACTATATGACAGATATAAATTTAAATCAATTTAAAAAGAAATTTTCCAAATTTTTTGAAATAAAATCTGTTTTATATAATAACAATCCATTAGAAGTTAAGATTGGGAGGAAAGAAGGGTTGCAAATTGATGATCGCTACTTCGTATATAATCTTGTACAAAGGGGCAATTCTATATCAGAAAAAAGGGTGGGCGTAATAAGAGCTGCGAAGCGTATAACGGATAATAGGCAAATCGCAACAGGAGATATAAAACCATCTTCCTTCTATAGGGTAGGTGGGATGAAAACACTTGACAAAGGAATGATTGTAAAAGCTGCTCCCGACAAAGGAATTTCTTTTTATATTGGAACAGGGTCATCCTTGCAAAACTACAAACCCCAAATCGTATTGCGGGCTTCTTATAATATTTCTAAAATAATAAATCTAACCCAACTTAGACTAGAAATGGGACTCTCCCTCGGCAGCGTAAACAGTTCCTATATATCCTCTTTGAGCGAAATAAATTTGGGTATCCGGCGTGATTATTACTTTAAAACAATATTCCAAATATCTCCTTATATTGGTTATCACAGTGGCAGCCTGCATAGTAGCCAAAGCGAGAAATCCATCTATGATTTTTCAGGTTTGGGTTTAGGTACTGATTTCGCTCTAAATATAGTACACAATGTAAAACTTGTTTCTGGGTTTTGCTTTCTAAATAGCCGACAGTATGATATTGAAGATTTTAAAGCTAAAATGGTCTTCAATTATTCTCTTCGATTCGATTTCTAACTAATAATAAACTAAATATATGAAAAAAATGAAATTATTTCTTATTGTTTGTTGCCTTGCTGCAGCATGCAAAACAAAAAAAATGCCTCCCGCAATTAATTACGACTATGAAGTAGAAAGTATTAACCAAACAGGAGTTGAAGGAACTGTAATATTTAAAGTATGGAGCTATGCAAATACCAATGATGGTGCAATAGGGATGGCTAAATACAATGCTGTTCATGCAGTTTTGTTTAAGGGTATTCCTGGTACTAACTTCTCCACGCCTATGGTAACAGACCCTGCTGCGAAATCTAAAAATAAAACGTACTTCGACGAATTTTTTAAAGAGAACGGGCAGTATCTTAGCTACGCCACCCTGAGCAATGATGGCTCTATAGGACTGGGAGACCGCTTACAAGTTGGCAAGTTATACAAAGTAGGTGTTATAGTTCAGGTAAATTATTCATTACTCCGCAAAGAATTAGAAAACAAAAGCATCATTAGAAAATTTGGATATTAATTTAAAAAAAACTAAAAATAAGATGAAAAAAATAATTTTAACTATTTTGTCATTATATATGTTCAATATTATAATTGCACAAAACGCAAAACCCACAAAGCCATCCTTAATGGTTATTCCAAGTTTAGCTTGGTGTAAAGAAAAAGGTTATATCAAAAAAATTAATAATCAAGGTGAAGAACTTATCGTAGCCGATTATGGAGCCGCACTTACAGATAAGAATATGAAATTGGTTATTACAAGCATTGGAAGTGTTTTTAAAAGAGAACGTGGATTTGAATTAGAGTTATTAGACGCTGCATTGCAATCAATAGCAGCGGATAGGGCTGAAGAAGCAGGTACATCAAGTAAATCTAATGCCTCAATTTCAAACTCACCTCTAGACGAAATCCTTAAAAAGGTAACAGTAGATATTGTACTAGATATTGATTATACTGTTAATTCCGCAGGCGGGGTAAAAAATAAAATTTCTTTTAACTTGACTGCATATGATTCTTATACAAATAAACAAGTTGGGTCTGCTACTGGAGTCGGGCCTGAAAGTTTTGAAACAGTGCACGATGTGTTGTTGTTAGAAGCTGTAAATTCATACATTACCAATCTTGCTAATGATATACAAACTCATTTTGATGAACAATTGCTAAATGGCAGAGAAATAAAAATCAATATTTCAATTTTTGAAAATGCTAAATCAGATCTTGAAACTGAGATTAATGGTAAATCATATCAAATATTAATTGAAGATTGGTTAAGGATTAATACTGTAAATAAAGGATACAAAATAGCTTCAGCAACAGATAAAAAAATGTATATTAAAGAAATTCGAATTCCAATGTTTGATGAAAATAATAATCCAATAGATGCAGACCGCTTTGCATACAAACTGCAAAAATATTTAGAAAATGAAGGCAAAATAAAGATTAAAAAATTGAAGATCGGAATAGGAAAGGTAAACTTAATTTTATTTAACGAATAATATACTAAAAACAATGAAACACATATATACATTATTTGTCTTACTTTTAATAGGTACAGCAAATGCACAAACAGGTTCATCATACAATTTTGAAAAAGTTCAAATTACAGTGGTGGTACCCGATGAGGAAAAAAGCGGACTGCCACCGGAAGCAATGGATATGCTCGAAACCAGATTGAACAGTATGGTGGTGGGCAGTGGATTAGGTAATTCAGGAGTTAATCCCAGGTTTGTTTTAGCACCGAAAATTACTGTATTAACCGAAGTAGTGACCTCGTCTGCCCCCGCGATGATTTTACAAGAATTAGAAATTACACTTTTTATGGGTGATGCCGTCAGAGGCACCTTGGTTCATCGCAAATCATTTATAGTAAAAGGTGTGGGAACAAATAAAATTAAATGTGCCATTGATGCATTCAAGAAATTTAATCCTGAAAAAGAGGAATATAAATTATTTGTTACAGAATGCCGTCAGAAAATAATACAGTATTATGAAACTTCGTGCAGTGACATGGTGGCAGAAGCAGATGCTTTAATAAAACAGGGCAAGTATGAAGAAGCTATAAGAGTTTGTATGGCGGTCCCTTCTGAAATTACAGGATGTTATGAAAAAATGGAAAGCAAAGCAATTGAGGCTTATAAACTATACTCAAATTTGAATTGCAAACAAAACTTAATCAAAGCTAAAGCAGCAAAAGCAACCAGTAATTTTGCCGACGCTGTTCAATATATAGGATTGATAGACCCCACTTCTAACTGTGCCAAAGAAGCTGAATTAATGATTAAAGAAATGGAAAAGAAATTTACTGAAAAAGAGAAAAGAGATTGGGAGTTTGCTCTAAAACAGTATAATGATAATGTAATGCTAAAAAAGCTACGAATTCAAAAATCGCAACAAATGGCATTGCCTTCATTCGGAGGAATGGGACAAGGATTACTTGGTGGATTGATGAAGTTCTTTAAATAACATATATAAATGTTATTATTGAGGAATAGTATAATATATTTATTACTTATTGCTTGCACTAGTACTAATGCTCAAGACTTAAATCAAATTAAGATATTTGAGAAACAAGCACTGAATTCTGATGCCAAAATTAAAGCCCATGCACTTGTTGAGCTTGGAGAAGAATACATGGATTTTGATACCACGACAGCATTAAATTACTTCTATAAAGCAATTGAGTTTGCTAATAAAAACAACATACGAGAGCAACTTATATATGCTTATGAAAATATTGCAAGTTTATATTGTGATAGGCAAATGTATAAAAGTGGAATACCTTTTTATTATAAAGCATTAAATTATTGTAAAACCGATGCCGATAAAATTCCAGTTTATAAAAATTTAATCACCACATACCTGGATTTATATGATTTTACAAATGCCGATAAGCTATTAACTGAATTTCGGATAATTACAACTAGAATAAAAGTTTTTGATATAGTATCATATTATACCTTAAAAGCTACTTTGGAAACAAGAAAAGGGGATTTTAAACTTTGTGATGTATGGATTGATTCAGGGAAGTATATTCTTTCTAAAATACAAATTAAAGATAGGCACGACAGCTTAATATTAATAGGTTTTTATCAAGTTGCCGCAAACATATACTCAAACCGAGGACGACTTGATGCAAATGCGATAAAATTATTTGAGGATTACATTAAACTGGCTGAGAATGATAACAGACCTAAAATATTACAAACAGCCTATACAAATTTTGGAATCTTATATTTTTATCAGAATAGATATTTTAAAGCCATAAAATGGTTTAAAAAAATTATACCTATTGGGTTGTCTTCCCAAAATAATACAATACTTGCCGAATCCTATATAAATGTAGGGTCATGCTTCGATATGATTGGGCATTACGATTCAGCAATGTACTATTATAAACTCGGATTAAACTATAGTAACTTAACTAAAGATAGTTTATTTATAGACGTTTGTATTTCAAACCTCGCACTTACTAGTTTAAAAATGGGAGATTATATAAATTCAAGAAAATATATACAATCCATTGAGAATAATATTTTAAATATACCCAATGATGAAGCAAGAGCAATCTATTTTATTATTAAAGGTGAGATTGAAAATAAAGAGAAAAAATATACTTTAGCCAAAAACGATATTTTGTTCGGTGTGAAAAATTTGAATGGAAATAATAAATATGATTTATTGGAAATTGCATATAGAAATTTAGCTGAAATATCAGAAAAAACTGGATTAAAGGACAGTGCTATTATTTATTTAAAATTACATCAGGCTTCATCAGATAGTATAAAAAGCATATTTGGCATAAACTCTATCGATGAAGCTGACTCAAAATATGAGGTCGGCAAAGAAATGGAGAAAAATGATTTTTTAAATACAGAGAATATTAATATGAATATTAAAATGATTTTCTGGATTATAACATTTTTAGTAATTATTTTCTTGTTTATGATTGCTTTTCTTTATTCTAAAAGAAGACATAATTTATATGTAAAAAATAAACGAATTGAAATGGGTTCACTAAAAGGTCTGATATTAGGGAGGTTTCAAACCCAACACACCCTAAGTGGGATATTAAATAATATTGCATTATTGATTGAAAATAATGAACAAGAAACAGCAAGAATTCAAGCAATTGAAACAAATAAATTAATAAGGAAATTAATATTTGAAAATCAAGGTAAAAATACGTTATCGAATGAATTAAATATGATTAGAATGCTTTTAGAGTATGAAGCAAAAATCAGAAAATTCACATTTACTATTGATGTTTCGAAAGAAGTGTCAGCAATGAAAAATTCCATAATCCTCCCCAGTCTTATTTTATACATACCCATATATAATAGTATAGAATATGCTATCGGCAAAATGAAAGATCAGCAAATTCATATCTCATTAGAAATTAAGAACGATTTACTTTTTTTTAAAATAAAAGACTCTGGCAAAAGCCTTATTGTATCAAGTCAAATGGAGGAGTTGCGTGGCATAGGAACTAAACTTATGAATCAGTATATTGAAATTGCGACAGAAATGACCGGGAAAGTAGGAAGTTTTAGTATTACAGAAATTATAGAAAATGGTAAGAAAATAGGAAATGAAAGTACTACAGTAATTCCACTAGCCCGCATGAAAAAATAATATGGATAATGCCAATTATAAATTCACCCTACTTTTAGCAGAAGATGACGAATTGCAATATAAAAAGTATTTAAAGTTATTTAATCAATTTGATGATATCAAAATAGTTAACAAGGAGCAAATTTGTACTGCAGATACCATACTCTCATCTATAAATAATTATTTACCCGATTTTTTGTTATTAGACATTGAACTTGAAGATTGCACTGCTTTTGACATTATAGATAAACTTCCAAAGTCAGATAATACATGGTTTATCTTACTAGTTACTTCGCATGATGATAAACATATTGCCGAATATGCAAAAGTAAATAATATGAACATTTCAAATAAAAATATTTCTTTTACTACAAAAGACAATTTTGATGAAATATCAGAACTTAGACAGATATTAAATTCAATGAAGCAAAGAGTTTGTTATGATTTAAACAGACCTGTTCAACTATCTGCTAGATTTAAAGATAAAATTGAATTAATAAATTACAGATATTCAGATATTGCGTTTATACGTTTTAGAGAAGCGAATATTACAGAACTATATTTCTTCAATAATCTACATAAATTAGAGTGCAACAGAATCTATGATCACTATGACACTATCGCACTTCAAATATTAAAAAACAAATTCTTTATTGAGATTTCCTCAACTATCATAATCAATACCTTTCATATTATTAAAGTAATGTATCAAGAGCCTGAAAAAGAAATAAAGAAAAAATACATGGTATTAATGCCTGGTTTTAATGAACCTTTTGAGGTAACACATAACAAATCAAAATTGTTTAAAGATAGAATCGGTATTTAATTTCACGATTTTTATTAGTATTTCCACATTAACCCAGTTTTAATTTTACTGGGTTAATATATTTATAGTAATTCGTGGCATAAACTAATTTTATAAAAACATGAAAAAAATAATTTACAAAGCAACAATCCTTTTGATCATTTCACTTACCACACTTAGCAGTTGTAAAACATTTAAGTGTAGAGAGATGGTGAATCCAAATAAAGTTATTAATTCTGAACTGACTCAGAATACCGCAGAACAACCAGTCACAAATATTGAACCGAACACTTTGCCGAAAGAAGATCTACTGATTGATAATAAGAATAACTCTTTCGCAGCATCAAAAAACAGTTATAATATGAAATCAAATTCGGGAATTGGAGGTAAAAATGCAGTTTCAAGTATATATACCATACAAAAGAAGAATGGCACCAAAGCTGTAATTTATGGCAAAATAGGAAATCATGCTAGAACTGCTGACGAGCAACCCAAGGTTGAAGGACTAGGTTTAGCTGGATTTATTATAGGAATCGTTGGTTGGTTTATGCCACTAGGTTTAGGGTTGTTTTTTTGTCTGCTTGCAATAATTTTCGGAGCAATTAGCCTTGCTAGAATCAAACGTAACCCAGAAAAATATAAAGGTAAAGGGTTTGCTGTAACTAGTTTGATCCTTGGAATTGTAGGTACTGGACTTTTACTTTTATTAGCAGCTTTAGTGCTTTAAATCAAAAAAAAAATTGCCTTATAATAATTTAGTTTATATACCTAAATTATCGAATTTTAAAAATAACAATAACTAAAGAATTAAAAAACAAAATCATGAAAAAAAAATACTTTTTAATAGCCTTGGCCATTTCGCTTTCATTTACAATAAATGTAAAAGCACAAACCCAATCTATCACTCCTTTTATAGTTAACAGTGTTGGTGGCAGCTTTACCAATGCAAGCAACTCCATCGAGTTCAGCGTTGGCGAAGTTGCCATAACAACTATTGGCAGTTCAGGCTTTATCACTCAGGGGCTTTTGCAGGCCGAGACAAAGAAAATAAACAGCATTGCATCCGTT
>JAYVCI010000255.1:0-10813 GCA_043750035.1 Chitinophagaceae bacterium | reverse complement strand
CTATTCCGATGGTATAAAACTTTACTTTATCCCCCAACTTGTCAGAAACGAAACCACAAAAAAACTGACTGTTCAGTCCCATCTCATTCATCATCAAATTTTTATATGCTATAGTCAATGCTTCCAAGTTGGGATCTACCAATAATACTTTTTTGTTCCTGTTGTTCGCCTTGGCATAAATAGCCGTGGATCCCACATTGGCACCTATATCGAAGAAACAATTGCTTCGTTTTACCAATTCATAAAACCACGCATCGTCCTTATCTGCTTTGCGAATGGTACGTTCGTAAAGCTTAAGGTCATTGCCCATAAATTTTTCATTTAGCACTTTATATTTGATGCCAAATATTCTTGCTTTAAGTTCAGAAAGGGTTCTACGTATCATATTGTTTTATATTAAAAAAACCTACTCCAATCCAATAAGCCATCGTGGTTCATATAGTCTAGCAAAAAGTAAATGGGCATGGCGGCAAAACCGGCAGGTATAACGATGGAGAAAAACCATCCGAATGCTTTAATGACAGGAACATATTTGCGGTGGTGCACGCCTATACTTTGCCAGGCTGATTGGAAGCCATGAACCAAATGGTAGGAGAGGGCGAGCAGAGCCAGTAGATAAAAAATAACATACAAAGGTTGTTGGAAAGCAAGTTTCACTTCGAGGTATAAATCCTTGACGGCTTCAGTTTTTATTTCTTCTGGGCCAATATAATTTGAGCTAAAGGCTGTGAATTCCTGTTGAAGTTGTTGCATCATGCCAGGATTCTCGGCTTGCAGTTTTTGCATCATCTCACGATCCTGCAAATCAATCCCCTTGCTTTTTATTTTTTGGATAAAAACACCTTCGGCACTATACATTTTGTGGTATGATTCGGCACTGTCTTTACTATAAAAAATATGAGTTTCACCTTCATACTTTATACTATAATAGTTTTTATATTTTACTTCACCGAACTTGTACTTAAACCAAAAGTCAGCGAAATGGATTACTAAGAAAACCAACAGCACTGTGCCCAAGATGCCCATGTTGCGGCTGCTCCAGGTACTGCTCTTTTCGGGCTTGTTATAAGTGTATGGTTGAGGACGGGCAGCACGGTTTTGTAAAGTAAGTACCAAAGACTGTATGATATGAATCAATATGGTTGCATACAATAAATAGGATATAGTTTTGATGATCGGGTTGTGGATCATGAAGACGGTATATGTGTTAAAGGCATAGCCCGCATCATCTTTAAACAACTGAAAATTGCCCGAAACATGCACCACTAAAAAGAGGCACATGAACAAACCCGAGAGCGACATCACCCATTTTCGGCCTAGGCTGGAAGTAAAAGCTTTTGTAAACCAATTCATTTTAAGTATCTAAAATTTTGCCGCGAAACTATTATATAATCTTCAATTTACACCTGCTTATTTTAAAATAGTTTAGCTATCAATGATTTCGGGGGTTATGGTAGATTATATACTTTTCCTGTTCTGCTTTTTTTCAGAAACGATTTTCTTGTCCTGCAGCCTTGATTCTACTGATGAGCGAGAGGGTCGGGTAGCTTTTCTGGGTTTTTGTTTGGTAAGAGCTTTTTCTATCAATGCATAAAACTTTTTAATACATTTTTCTTTGTTGCCCAATTGGCTTCGCTCTGTTTGGGAAACTACCCGCAGTGTTCCTTCTGAATTAATTCGGGCCAAAAGTTTTTCGGTTATCAGTTGCTTCTCTTCATCAGTTAGCAATGCTGAATTTGTTAGCGGGAAACGCAACTCTACCTTGGTAGAAACCTTATTTACATTCTGCCCGCCCTTGCCACCACTGCGACTGGTGATAAATTCAAATTCGGTGGAGAGGTCTTTCATTGCAGGGGCAAAAATACGGCGGAATTACGATTTATACCGAAACCGTATCTGTATTAGGCCAATAAATATTTTTTTGCAAGTGGCCTAAACAGCTACTAGGTCGGCATTACTCCCGACCTATCGGGACTAAAGTTCAAAATAGTCCCGATAGGATAGCTATCGGGAGGGATTGGACTATTTTGATGTAAAAATTGGTATAACAACTGACCATATATCTTTTCTTAAAATTATCTTTTTCACAAAACATTTGTATAACTTTGCATAAAAAATTATAAGTATGAAAAATAAGTATATAGTAATAGTTTTGGCTTTAGGAGTTATTTTTTTGCCTTTTTGTAATAGGAACAGTTCCACTAGTTATTCAAATAATAAAGGAGTGGGAGGGTCTGCCAATGATTTGCTCAGTAACACTAAATATACATCAGTAAAAATAGAGATACAGTATATGACAGGTTTTGCTCCCGATGCCGGTGCCGTTAACCTGCTCAAAGATTTTTTATCTGCCAGGCTCAACAAATCAGGAGGCATCACCATTGTTCAAAAAGAAATCCCTGCATCTACAAATGCTGCTCTTTCGGTGCAGCAAGTGGCAGATTTGGAAAAAAACAACCGAACCGTTTTTACTTCAGGCAAAGAGCTGGGGGTATATTTCCTGTTTACCAATGGGGAATACACAGATGGCAAGGTGTTGGGGGTTGCTTATAACAATACTTCAATGTGTTTGTTTGGCAAAACCATTAACGACAATTCAGGAAATGTGGGGCAAACCAGCAGAACCAAGTTAACTGCAACAGTTCTTGAGCATGAGTTTGGACATATTATGGGTTTGGTGGATGTGGGCACTGCTATGCAAACCAACCACAAGGATTCCCCCAATGGGGCACATTGTAATAATAAAAATTGTTTGATGTACTTTTCGGTGGAAACTACAGATGTTCTTGGGTTCTTGCTTACAGGCAATATCCCAACCTTAGATGCAAACTGTTTGAGCGATTTGAAGTCGAATGGGGGGAAATAGGGGTTTAGTATCAGGTTATCGGTTATCGTATTACTTACAGCAACTGAAAACCAAGATATGCCAACAGACAACTAACTACTATGTTCAATAACCCACTTAGCCACCGCAGGACCTAGTTCTTTTTGCGATTTGCCACCTACAAACACACCTATATGCCCGCCGGGGAAAGGGTAGGAGGTAACGTCTTTGGTACCTAGTTTCCCCTCAATTCCAAGGGTAGATTCGTTGGGTATTATATTATCCTGTGTAGCATATACATTTAGGAAAGGAGCAGTCATATTTTTCAAATCCACTTTGTATGGGCCAAGTTCAAATTCGCCTTTAATAAGTTTATTATCACGGAACAAATCTTTTATATACTTACGGAACAACTCACCAGGAATATCGGGACAATCGGCTTTCCATTTTTCCATGCGTAGGAAGGCCATTATTTTTTCTTTGTCTTCCATCGAGTCCATCAAACCCATATATTTGCTCACTTCCATACTAGGTTTCAACATACCGAAAGCCTGGTTCAGCATATCAGCAGGTATTATACCCATGGTGTCCACCATCGTGTCCACGTCTATATCTTTTGTCCAGTTAAACAGCATGCAGGCCTTGGTGCTAAAGTCGTAGGGAGCCACATAAGTTGTGAGCGATTGTATTTTTTCAGGGAATATACTTGCATATATCATCGAGAAAGTACCACCTTGGCATATTCCCATTTTGTGTATCTTATCATTGCCCGTGCTTTTACGCAAAAAGTTAATGGCATCATCCATATACCCAAGTATATAATCTTCCATCGTTAGGTAACGGTCTTGTTTGCTGGGGTAGCCCCAGTCCATTATATATACATCCAGTCCCTCGTCCAGCAATTTTTTCATCAAGCTGCGGTCGGGTTGTATGTCCAGCACATCGTGGCGGTTAAGCAACGCAAACGATACCAAAACAGGAATAGTAGTTTTTGCTTTTGTATCACGTTGGTAGTGGTACATTTTCACTTTGTCACTTTGCCATACCAAGTTTTTGGGTGTGGTACCAATTTCAACTTCATCAATGTTTTGTAGGGTTTCGTAGCCCTTCATAATTTTAGCAGCGGTCTGGCTCATGTCGGCCATCATTTTCTGCATGTCAAATAATTCTGTAGTATCGGTCATAATATGGCGGCAAAATTAGGGGAGAAAATTGGGATTTTGGGTATGGGAATTTGGGTTGTCGGTTATCTGTTATCTATTGTGAGTTGTGGGTTGTGAGACCATACGGCGAAAGCAATTCTCGCTACTGGCAACTGGCAATTCACAACTGAGTTTATACTATCAAATTAAAAATTATCACCATGATTACCATAAATTTTCCTTGGTCTGTCACTGCGGTATATCGTTACATCTTTATCAACTATCGTTTCGCCGTTTCTGTATATTGTTTCTGAAATATTCAATCCTGTTTCTGCTTTTTCTTGTATATAGCTAGAATCAACTTCAGTTGAAAAACACATATTGTCAATAAATCTAAGTCCTTTCAAATCTCCAGAAACCCAACGGCCATTTTTTTCGCCGTTTACATATTCGCCTGCTTCACGCGGGTTTCCATTCTTGTCACATAGTACCCAAAAACCGTTTCTCAAGGTGTCTTTTTGATACCCTTTGCCTTTAATAATTCCGGTATTATAATATATTGTTACCATGCCCGTTCCATTTGTGAATATAGGTTGCCTGTTTTTATCATAGATTTGTGTATATAACACCGTTTCCTCATCAATATCGTGTTCTTGATCGCAATCATAATTTTTATCAATAGCAGTAATATATCCTTTTTCATGTACTTTACCATTGGGATAAAAAGTAGTGTATGTTCCATAAACTATGATATTTGAATCCTTGTGTAAACTAATTTTAGCATTGTAATCGCATTGTTTGTATAATACACCATCTTCAGTATAATAGTTCCAAACGCTGTCTTTTTTACTATTCATTAGCAATCCATTTTCGCTCATCTTGCCATTTTTGAAATAGAAAGTATGATGGCCATTTATATTCGTTAGCCTTGGTTCAATTCCTTCAGTATGTGTAGCACTTATAGAATAGAAATTAAATGTATCTTCATTATTGGGTATAATACTATGAAGCATATTTCCATTTTTGCCATAAAGGTATTGGGTTCCTTTGGGTACACCATTTTCAAAATTTGCAATATACTTTTTTATCAGTTTACGAGAAGGGAGCATTTCCTGCATGGCTGAAACATATGAACCACTATTATGTGTATATTCCTTTGCGATGCCAATATATTCATACTTTTCACATTTACCATGCAATAAGTTGTTTTTTAGCATTGCTTTGTATAAGGTATCATGGGGCTTGTCAGAGAGAATAGTGAAAAGGCCATTTGCTACACCCATATTCATGGTGTATATACAGCTTGGTTGGTTTGTTTCATATTGTAGCTCTATTACAGTGCCATCTATAGTATCATTTTTGTATACTTTAACAATTGTTTTATTACTCCTCTCAATAAAGACCCCATTTTTTAAGCCATTTTCGTAGTAGCCGGTGGACCGTGCCCCACTATTTTCATTTTGGTAGCTCCCATGTTTTATCCCTTTTTCATAGTAGTATATTTCTTTATCAGAAATAAGTCTACCTTCAATTTTGCCATTGTGTAATAATAATCTATGGAGATATTGTGTAAATTGAATTTTACCTTTTTTATAATGGTATGGAAGTATCAAAGTAATAGAATCCCGATCAAAAGAATAATAACTGTCATGGCCATTTAATTTTCTATAACCCTTCATTGATAAAGTTTTAATAGCATAACTGTAATTTAAAAAATTAAAACTAAGTGTCTGGTTATAGATTCTCTTATATATAAATCTCCTATGCTTTATTTTACTCATGAAGATTTGGAATTTGCTATATTTCTTATCTTTATATTCAGTAGCATAGAATAGAATTTCATTCATAGGTTCGCCATTGTGGAAGAATTCCATCGTATCAGATGCAACTTCTGGATTAAACGAATATGCGTATGAGAAATCATTCTTGATAAAGGCGTTTCCATAGTTAAAAGTGTCAACAAATCCCCGATAAGTTTTATAAGATACAATATTATATTCCTTAGATTCATCATAGTGCGGTTCGGCAAACCGATATTCGTTATTCCCTGTTTTTGTAATTTGTGGTGCATAAGTAATCTTACCATTCAAGTCATAAATTATACTATACCTTTTTTTAGTTGCTAGATGGATGTATTTTTCTTCAATATATTTACCATAGCTTGATTTACGCCGTTCCATAATTATGGAAGTGTCCTTATCCTGCTCTATATTTTTTTGGCTATAATATTTTGGATGGTAATTTAACTCTATGGTATCCCCGCCTTTTGTCAATTTTATGGTATATAACAATGTCCTTTTTTGATTTTTATAGTCATATACATCTACTTCATTTCCATAATTAAAATATTTGGTTTTTTTGAGTATACTATTTCCACCTCCCATTTCCACCAAATTTACCGTTTCAACAATATTTCCTTTTCTGTCGTATTCAGTTTGGTTAATATCTCGGTAACCATTTTTGCAAGGCACTACTATTTTAGGTTTTCCATTGTCATGGTATTCGGCATAGATACTGTCACAATCATCGCTTGAGCCATCTGTGAATACTCCTTCATCTTTAGGTATTCGGGAGAATCGTTTCAATTTGCCATTGTTATAATATTCTGTGTAGTCGCCCTCCAACTCTCCATCAACTAACGAACCTTTGCCAAGTATATGTTTCCCATTGTATAACAGTATATCTTTTTGCATAATTCCACTCTCATAGCTTATGATATAGTGTATTTTATTCTTTGAACCATAATAGTCCCATTTTCCATTTTTTACATCATTTTGATATAATCCCTTTCCTATAATTTTCCCCTTTTCATTTTTAAAAATGCATATCCCATTTTTAACTCCTTTACTCACATAAAAATAACTGTTAATGTATGATTTTACTTTTGTTTCCGCATTATCACTATAATACCTATCCAGTGAAATATATTCACCATCAGGCAATTTATCAGTTAATGAGGGGATGGACGGAAGTTCATCATCGTCTGGGAAATCATCAATAAATTCAATATCTTTTATATCCTCAGTTTCAATATCCTCAAAGTAGATAGTATAGGGGAATAGCTTATAGGTTTTTCCTTTAATGGTGGTATCTTTTACTGTTATTTGTGAATGTGCAATAACAGGAATTAGCATATAGCAGCATAGGATAATAATTATTCTCATCATATTTTTATAAGGTGTAAACTATTAAAAACGTTGTAGCTCTAAAATTATTGTGCAAAGAGATTAATTAATGTAGGTGCAAAATACTCAACCCCTCCTCCAAACTATGCGGCTCATACCCCAACTCTGTCCTTGCTTTACTTATATTAAAACCCGTAATAGGTGGTCGTTTGGCGGGTTGGTTTATATCGGCACTTTGGGCACGGCAGATAAGGGATTTGTTGAGCTGCCAGTGCTCGGCTATGCGTTGGGCCAAATCATAGATACTCATAAATTCTTTGCCGCATATATTATATATTCCTTGGGCATTTTTGGTGGCGGCAAGTATACATCCATCAGCTAAATCCTCAGCTAGGGTAGGGGTACGGAATTGATCGTCCACCACATTAATTGTTAGGCCATTTTCTAATGACGATTTTACCCACAGCACTATATTACTTCGGCTCATATTATGCACCACACCATATACCAATACGGTACGCAGGATTGCCCATTTGCTGCAATATTGTTGCACCATTTGCTCGCCTATATATTTGCTGTTGCCATAATAACTTAGGGGTTTTGGTTCTTCATCTTCTTTTAATGGTCCATGTGTGCCGTCAAATATAAAATCGGTAGAAAGATGTATAAGGCGGGCATTAATTTCTTCGGCAGCTTGTGCCAAGTATTTCACCGCATGTACGTTTAGTTTGTTGCAGCCTTCGTGGTCTGTTTCACAACCATCCACATTGGTCATGGCGGCGGTGTTTATAATACAATCGGGTTTATGTTTTTGTATAATAGTTTTTACTTCGGCTTCATTTCCTATATCCAAACTATCATATACATATCCTTCTGTAAATGGATATCTATCTGGGCCAAGGGCGGTGGCTATTAATTGTCCCGACCAATCGGGATCCTTCTTGTTCCTAAGTTTGTCAACCAATTTTTGGCCGAGCAGTCCGTTGCTTCCGGTAATCAAAATTTTCATAGGTGCAAATCAACAACAGAAGTGGTGGAAATTTTCAGATTTATTTATCTCCCTTTCATAAGTTGGATAAGAATTATTCTTATATTATTTGATTCAATAGTGCAAGAACCCCCTCTCCTAAAGGAGAGGGGGCAGGGGGTGAGGCATAAAAAAAAAGGCAGCCATAAATGACTGCCTTTTACTGTAAGTTGAGTGCAAATTAATAGCGTTTGTTGTAGCCGCCACCTTCGCCGCCGCCACCACCGCCGCGGTTAAAACCGCCTCCACCGCCGCCACGGTTAAAACCGCCACGAGGTTTGCCGCCACCGCCTCCGCCACCGCCTTCGGTTTTGGGACGAGCTTCGTTCACAACCATTGTACGGGTCATAAACTCGGTGTCGTTTAGGGCTTCGATTGCAGCTTTTGCAGCTTCGTCGTCAGCCATTTCTACAAAAGCAAAACCACGAGGTCTGCCACTGAAATTGTCCTTGATGATCTTTGCTGATGTTACCTCACCGTGTTGTGAAAACAGGGACATCAAATCATCCTCGGTAGCCTGATGGCTGAGGTTTCCAATGTAAATAGTCATTTGTGTAATTTAGTTAGTTTAATACTTATCCTTTTGTTTGTTTTATTATTAAGGTAAGTAAGGCAAAGGTATGTGGGTAAGTTCAATGTTGGTATCTTTTTGGGCTTTTTTTTAAATATTTTAATTAAGGGATTGAAAAATAGGACTTTAAATTTATTTGAGAGCTGTTCTTATATCTTTAGAATCGTTCAAAAACCAATAAATAGGAATGTTATACACTATAATTGTTTCAACAAATATTGGGGTGGGCTCTAGCTCTAGCCACTTGTTTGGCGAGGGCACCAACCAAGTACAGTTTTTATATAGTAATCACTTTTTCCGGCCCAGTTTCCAAACAGTATTCAATACCAGCACCACATCGCTAAAGGCCATGCCCCATGCTGCTAATAGCGGACTTAAATACCCCATAGCGGCCATTGGTATGGCAATAGTATTATAAGCAAGTGCCCACCACAAATTTTGTTTAATGGTATGGTAAGTATTTTGTCCAACGGTGAGGGCATCCAATATTATAGTAGGTTCGTTTTTTAGTAAAACAATATTTGCATGTTCGCGAGCAAGGTCGGCAGCACCACCTACGGCTATGGCTACATGTGCCTTGGCCATGGCAATGGTGTCGTTTATTCCATCACCTACCATGGCCACGGTTTTTGTTTTGGAAAGTTTCTTTATAATGTCTGCTTTTTGTTTGGGAAGTGTACGGGCAAATACTTTATCAATTCCTAATGACGCAGCTACTTTATCGCATTTGCCCTGCGAATCGCCGCTGAGTATTACCGTTTCAAAACCTTTCTGTTTGAGAGTAGTTATCATATCTTTTGCTCCGGGTTTTATTTCTTCTTCCAGATTAAATGCTGCTATAATAGTTTCATTTAGGGTTAAATATATATCCCATTTCACTTTGGGTTCTTTAATAGGTTTGCCTGTTATTTCCAAATTTCCCAAAGTATATCGATTACCAAAATAATCACTTGCTTTTATACCTAGGCCACTCAATTCTTTTACATTATCAAAGGCAATGCTGTGATGTCTCCAATGGTGATAATTTCTTGCAATAGTTTGTGCGATAGGATGTGAGGAATGTGTCTCCAGAAAATGTATATAGTTTTTGGCATCGCGTTCATTAAAATCAAAACTTTCAAAACCACTTACTTTCATTTTGCCGCTTGTAAGTGTTCCTGTTTTGTCGAACACAACGGTATTTACTTTGGCCAAGGTTTCTAAATGTAAACCTGCTTTTACTATAATCCCTTTTCTGGCTGCCCTGCCCAAACCCACTACAACAGCAAGCGGTGTAGCAAGACCCAATGCACAGGGGCATGATATAACCAATACTGCAACTGCTCGCATCAAACTTTGTCCCCAACTTATATCTACTATATAATGGTTGATTAATAAAGTGAGCAATGCTATTATAATAACTGCGGGAACAAATATGGCACTTATTCTATCTGCCAATAATTGTATTTGGGGTTTCTGTCCGCTGGCCCGTTCTACTTCATTAATTATTCTACTTAATGTACTGTCATTAAAATTGCTGGTAGCGGTAATTTTGAGCCAGCCTTCTGTCAATAAACTTCCACCGATTACTTTGTCGCCCACATTTTTTTTCATGCCGGGGCTTTCGCCTGTTAACAAACTTTCATCTACTATAGCTTTGCCATTTATGATAATACCATCGGCAGGGATTTGGCCTCCAGTTACCACCATTAAAGTGTCGCCTGTTTTTATTTGGCGGGCATCTACTTCGGTTTGTTCTTCTTTGCCACTTAGCAAATCATATAATAGTTTGGTAGCTTTTAGTGGAGCACTGGCTTTTAATAAATCCAGATTTTTTGTGGTTTGTGCTACCGCTTTTTTCTCTATGTACGAACCCAACATCACAAATGATATAATACTTGCAGTGGTTTCAAAAAAAATATAATTTCTGTCTCCATCAAATATAAATAAGCCCACCAAGCTATATATAAACGATGCCAATGCACCCAGCATAATTAATACATTCATATTGGGCGATAAGCCCAGCACACTTGCCCATGCTGATTTTCCATAAACCCACAACCCCGCTGCAAAAACGGGTAATGTAATGATAAGCTGGAACCAAGGATTGTGCAATATATGAATTTGCACAAACATGTGAGAAAG
>JAYVCI010000254.1:0-4222 GCA_043750035.1 Chitinophagaceae bacterium | reverse complement strand
TATATTTTTCATACAACAATGCCATGGTGCCCGATACTCCCGGCGTGGCCATACTGGTGCCTGACATCGTAGAATAGGTATTGGTAGCAACAGTAGAATTAACATTAACACCTACTGCACACATTTCGGGTTTTATTCTTCCATCGGCAGCAGGCCCGCGTGAGGAGAAGGATGCAATGGCATCTGTATCGTCAACGGCACCAATGGTGAAATTATTTTTGGCAGCATTCGGTCCATAAAAACTGGTGTGGAAACCTGTGGCATAACCGCTACAGGTGGATGCACCGCTATTGCCCGCTGCAAACTGGTTGCTCACCATTGGGTAAGCACACATTTGTTGGTCGTTGCTATTGCTTTCGTAATTATAGTCGGTGCCGCTGCACACATAACTGTAGCCCCAAGAGTTGTTGCTTAGCACCATACCATAAGTATTATAATGATAGGCAGTGTTATCAGTATATTCTGGGTAATAGCCATTGAGCAAACCAGCTTTGGGGGCCATGCCTTTATTGCTGGGGTTTATAATACCTGCACCGCCCACTGTACCCGCTACATGGTTTGAATGTGCCGATGCACCAAACACACTGGTATTGTTCTGGCGGTTCTGAAAATCTAAATGCAATACGCCCATACCGGCATCACCAATTCCTACTACTACCCCATTGCCCGTTAGCCCACTCAGATTGGTATTGTGCAAATAATTATTACGGTGGCTGTTCACACCGGGCTTGTTCAAATCAATGGGCTGCGGGTTACTTGCTTCTATATAGTGTACAAAAGGTAAAGCCGCCAATGCATTAAGTTTACTGGTATCTTGGTTTAGTATTATATAACCAATGCCTTCTTTCTCAATAGTGCAGCCCTGTTTTATTAAATATTCTTTTTCTAGTGGTGAGTTTTCGTACATCCACAAGGCCACGCTAACACGCCCACCCATGCGAACGATATGCGGAAGGTATATATGGTTCTGCAAATCGGTGTGCAACTTAATGGCTTTATCGGGGAAGGTGATTACCCTTGCTCCATTTGCTTGTAAAAGTTGTAGGCCAGCAGCCACAGGAAACGAAACACAATAAGCCGAAGGAGGAACAAATGAATAAAATCTTACCTGCTGGTTTTCCAATTGTTTTTTGATGGCAGTGGGTGGCAAGGTCTCAAAAACAACAACGGCAAACACCCTGTCGTTATAGGTATTGGACTTTACTATTTCGGATTCATTGGTAATTTCAGAAATATTGGGGCTATAATACACAGTGCCCTGTTGCCAATACACAGGCAATTGCTGGGCTTTAGCAAACATGCATAAGAAGATAGAAAACACAAGGTATAAACGTTTCATGCTGTTTTAGTAATGATAATTCAAAGGTATCACTTCTATTTTGTACAACCAAATTTGGATTGGGAATTTCCTTACATATTTATCCAATGGGGTGGATTAATTGTGTGTGTAGAAAACACAGAAGTTCGCAGGGGCAAAAGGTATATGCTTTGGGCAATATATATTAGAGATTCTTTTTTGAAAATGGTTGCTTCGTTACGAAAAATATTTATTCTTTTTTGGGATATGGGCTTTAAGATGGCAAACATGGCCTTTAAGATGGTAAACATGGGCTTTAAGATGGTAAATATGGCAGATAAGATACAAGATATGGGCTTTGAGATGGAAGATAAGGGCTTTAAGATGGCAAACATGGCCTTTAAGATACAAGATATGGTCGTTAAGATGGAAGATATTGGTGCTGAGAAGGTGTCAAACTGTCGTAATTGTACAGAATTGTAGAGAGTGTAAACTAAATTGTAGGAACAGGAAGTTTATAACGCATAAAGGCTACCCGTGAGGACAGCCCTTATACGCTATTTAAACAAACTTAAACCTTATGCCCAAGGGCAAAAATTTATGAGAGGCAAATGTATAGAGAATTTGCTAGAAGTTTTGTTTGAGGTGAAAATAAATAGTGTGTATTTGAAATTGTTCATTGTTTATTCATTTTTATTGGTTTGATTTGTGGTGATAAACAATACTATAAAGATTGAGTGCGGATGGGATGAAAGGAAGTGGAAGAAATATAAATTGAAACTCTAATTTTAATCAACTTAATAAAAACAAAAACATGAAAAATCTAGTACCTCGGAACCAAATTGTAGCATTAAAGCCTTTTGCTTTAACAACAAAAAAGACAGCAACTTTTTATACCACACCTCTTAAGCTATTGACAATTCTATTGTTGTTTTGTACCAGTATTACTTCTGGGCAAATAATTAATTGGACTGTAGCTAATGGAGCACCCTATACTATTTCCTCTGGCGGACCCTATACACTTAAATCTTTAATTGTCGAAGACGGGGGGGTTGCCACTATTTCAAATGTAACTATTAATGTTGAGTATGGAGGTGGTAATTGGGAGATGCAAGTTAATAAGGGAGGTGAATTAAAATTGATCAATTGCACTTTGAAAGTAAATGCAGGATCTACTTATTGGGATGGAATTGGTTTGGATGGTGACGTAAGTGCAAAACAATATAGTACTTATCCTATAGACCCTTCTTTTAGTTATAATGGCACTACCGGTAATTTATATAAGGGCTTTGGTAAACAATCATATCTTGAAATGACTAATTGTGTAGTATCGGGCATGTATTTAGGTATAGTTGCACAATCAGGTAGTATTTTATCCATATCGGGTTCTACATTTAAAGACAATCTTTTAAATATCGATATCCAGCAATATATAAATCCAGATCAAAGCCAACCGAATTGGCAATATTATAATGCCTGTAATATTAACAACTGTAATTTTCAATGGACTGTAGATGCAAATGGAGGTGCTTTTGGCTCGAATAACTGGGCAAATTATAAATTTATAAAGATGACCGAAGTAAGTGGAGTCCATATACAGGGCTGCTCGTTTACTAATACTACTACGGGAAGCCTTACAAACGATTGTCCGGACCGAGGAACAGCTATATATGGAGCAGGGGCATCATTCTCGGTTCATAAATCAGGAACGCCAACTGTAGATGCTGATGGTTGTACTTCATACCCTGGGCCGGCATGTTCATTTACTGGAACAAGTTATGGTATAAATGCGATAGGCACGCTTGCTGTCCCTGATTATACTGTAGCTGTTAGTAAGAGTTTATTTGATAGACACTATAAGGCAATTAATATTTTTCAAGGGGCTAGGCATACTATTAGTGAGAATACCTTTTCATCAGCATCATCAGCTACTTATCCCCCATCTGGGTGTGGTGATGATATAAAATTTATAGAAATAGGTGGTGCCGATAATGTAGTAATAAATAAAAACGTGCTAGACTACACTAAAATAGGTGTTGGGGTTACAACAGCAGTTACAGGTGCAAATCTTATTGATTGTTATAGTTTAGGTGCTAACAATAGTCTTATATATAACAATACCTTAACTGCACTTACTGGTTCTTCTGCTTTATACCCTAAAAACTTCTTTGGTATGCACTTTAGTGGGGACAATACTGGAGTTTTAGTGCAGTGCAATACATTTTTGGATATGAGATATGATATATACAACGATGGAGATATACATGAAATGGGTTCAGCAACAGTGGCAGCGGGCAATGTGTTTTCGGCAAACGCCGTTAAAAATATTGCTAATATTGGATCTACAATTATTTACAACTTTGCTAGTGGAGCTAATAAAAAACCAACAGGACCCTTTGTAACACTTATTGGACCTGTAGCTAGCGAGGGTTGCCCAGATTTAAATTGCCATGGGTGGCCAGTGGGTATAAACAAAGTGGAATCTAACGAAACTCCAAACTTATACCCAAACCCTGTAAATAATATGCTTAATATTAGCTTTAAATTGGCTAATGCTTTGTACACTATATATGATACTGAAGGCAGAATTGTTTATAAACAAATGAGCAAATCAGATTTACAGCAGATTGATGTGAGCAACTGGCCCGAGGGACTGTATTACATACAAACGAACGCTAATACAGGTATAGGAAAAAGATTTGTTGTAGCACATTAAGTAAGTGGAACGTAGTGTGGCTATGCCGTCAATATTAGAGAATTATATTTCGCCTTTTGTTTTGATATATAGGAGGAACACAAGCAAAATATTGCTTATGTTTCTCCTATTACATTGTTTAAGCAATGATATATACGCACAAAAAATGGTGCCCTGGTATATAGGTGCCAAATACAGGATAGATTTTGACAGTATAAAAAAACCAACAA
>JAYVCI010000253.1:0-16056 GCA_043750035.1 Chitinophagaceae bacterium | reverse complement strand
AAAGTGAATTTCATGGAGAATGGAACTATACTATTAAACCAAATTTTGAACAAGTTATTTCTTGACAGTTACTTAGTATTACCAACCACCTCAAATAATTCAGTTGTAAAATGAAAGAACTAATTGCAGTATTTATCGGTGGTGGACTTGGTAGCCTGACAAGATTTGGACTTGGAAAATGGATTAACAGTTTGCACAACTTTCACTTCCCGCTAGGAACTTTTGTGGTTAATATTATTGCTTGTTTCGCTTTAGGTTTTTTAATCGGGCTTGCCGACGATAAGCAACTTCTTTCTCCAGCGACAAAATTATTTTGGACAGTTGGTTTTTGCGGTGGCTTTAGCACCTTCTCAGCTTTTAGTAGTGAGACACTGACACTCTTTCAGCAAGGCCACAACATAAGTTTAGTGCTTTACATACTTGCAAGTGTTTTGCTTTGTGTTACGGCAACCTTTGGCGGACTTTTTATTGCAGAGAGAATTTAACAAACACAGAAGCCATTACACAGGTGTAAGCACATTTACAATTCGCACAAGCCGACTCTCAAACCAAAAATTGCAAAAGAGCTTCCATCTTTCCCACCCAATGAAAAATTATTTTTTAAAATTTCTCTCCCTTCTAAAATTTTTAAACCCGCTTCCCACAGCCTACACAAACATACCCAATCGCAGCTCGACAATAATAGTGAAGACTACAGCAGACGAGGACTTTCATCACTCGACAGACAGAACGCCAGCTGGTAAACCAATCGGGAGTAATGCCGACCTAGTAGTTGTTTAGGCCACTTGCAAAAAATATTTATTGGCCTAATACAAATACAGTTTCGGTATTAAAGTTGGATTTTGAACTTGTGAAAGAGATTGTGACAATTACAGGTGGAGATATAACCACATTGGTATTAGATTCAGGATAGCCAAACAAAATCAAGGGATGCGATAAATTCCGTACAGATATGTTTGCAAAACGACGACAACCAATATCTTATTTCGTAATAACAACTGTCCCGATGCCTATCTGTTCTCCATCATTGGTTATCAGCAGGTGATAAGTAGCTGGGGGCAAATAACTAAAATCAAATTGTTTTACCTGGCTTTGTAGCATTCCAGAATATATTACCTGACCCAGTGTGTTTACCAAACTTATGGCAGTAGGTAACGAGTGCATTATGGGTAAGGAAAGTGTAAATACGCCACATCCTGGATTTGGATAAATGGTGATAGTATTTGCAAAATTATTTTCAGCTATTCCAACATTAGCAATGTTGAAACAAGATGACGTATCTGAACAACCGCTTATAGTTACAATCACGGCATAGTTTCCATTGGCAGTTGCGGTAAAGCTTTGGTTCGTTTGTCCTGAAATGGGTGTGTTTGCGGTACAATTAATCCATTGATAGGTTGCTCCGGTTGCATTAGCAGTAAGATTTTTTCCCGACTGCGAAACTGAAGTATTTACAGTATTTACTGTTACGGCCAATGTTTTCATCAATGAAAAACCGCAGGCATTATTTGCCGTTACAGAAATATTTCCGCTTGTTGCACTTGCTGTAGTTGTAATACTATTTGTTGTAGAAGTTCCTGACCAACCACCCGGCATAACCCATGTATAAGAAGTAGCACCGCTTACCGCTGTTATGCTGTAGGTATTTGGTGAACCTGAACAAACGGTGGCATTGCCGCTTATAGTTCCCGGAGTTGCGGGGATGCTATTCACTGTTACACTAAGTATTTGTGCAGCAGAAGAACCGCAGGCATTATTAGCCGTTACAGAAATATTTCCACTTGTTGCACTTGCTGTAGTTGTAATAGAATCTGTTGTAGAAGTTCCTGACCAACCACCCGGCAAAACCCAAGTATAAGAGGTAGCACCACTTACCGCTGTTATGCTGTAGGTATTTGATGAACCTGAACATACAGTGGCATTGCCGCTTATGCTGCCGGGTGTTGCAGGTGGTGCACAATCTTTCATTTTATGAACAAAAATACTACCACCTGCCGAAGTTAAATTAAAGGTTCCCGCTCCGGGGTTAAAGTCGACTGTATCTGCAAAATAGCCCGTAGTGTAAACATTGCCTAAAGAATCTAGGGCTATGGAGTTGCCAACATCGGTATATATTCCGCCCATTGCCTTAGCCCAAACAAATTTTCCTGCAGCATTTAATTTTGAAATAAAAATGTCTCTAGCACCCACCGAAGTTAAATTGAAGGTTGCTGCTCCGGGGTCAAAGTCGGCTGTACCCTGAAAATAGCCCGTGGTGTAAACATTGCCTGAATCATCAAGGGCTATAGCGTTGGCGGCATCGCCATTTGTTCCGCCCATTACTTTAGCCCACACAAATTTTCCGGCAGTATCTAATTTCAAAACAAAAATATCAGCATCCCCTGCCGAGGTTAAATTGAAGGTTGCTGCTCCGGGGTCAAAGTCGGCTGTACCCTGAAAATAACCCATAAAATATACATTGCCCGAAGTATCAAGGACTATGGAGTTGTCGGCATCGCTGCCTATTCCGCTCATTGCTTTAGCCCACACAAATTTTCCGGCAGTATCTAATTTCGAAATAAAAATAGCAAGACTAATACCAGCCGCGGTCAAATTGGAGGTTCCCGCCCCTGGGTCAAAGTCGACTATGCCCTGAAAATAACCCTTAGTATAAATATGGCCTGAATCATCAAGGACTATGGAGTTGCTCTGGTCGTAACCGCTTCCGCCTATTGCTTTGGCCCAAACAAATTTTCCGGCAGTGTCTAATTTCAAAATAAAGATATCTTGGATACCCCCTGAAGTTAAATTAAAAGTTCCCGCTCCGGGGTCAAAGTCGGCTGTGCCCTCAAAATAGCCCGTTGTGTAAACATTGCCTGATATATCAACAGCTATGGAGTTGCCATAATCTTCAATTGTTCCTCCCATTCGTTTAGCCCAAATAAATTTTCCGTTAGCATCTAATTTCGAAATAAAAATATCAGCAAAACCTGTCGAGGCCGAAATTAAATTGTAGGTTCCTGCTCCGGGGTCAAAATCGGCTGTGTCAACAAAATAGCCAGTAGTGTAAATATTGCCTAAAGCATCGAGGACTATGGATTTGATATTATCGTTATCTCTTCCACCCATTGCTTTAGCCCAAATAAATTTTCCGTTAGCATCTAATTTCGTTATAAAAATGTCATAATAACCTGCCGAAGTTAAATTGAAGGTTCCCGCCCCCGGGTCAAAGTCGACTGTACCCTGAAAATAGCCCGTTGTATATACATTGCCCGAATCATCAAGGGCTACGTTGTTGTCATCATCGAAACCTGTCATTCCAATAGCTTTAACCCAGGCAAAGGATGGTGATTGAGCATAGATACGGCTACAGAGGAGAAACATTACGAGGATAAGGAGGTTTTTTTTCATAATTTTGTTTTCTAACGGCTTTAATTTTTTATTTCTTTTTGTCTGAATCAGGATTTTGGGATGGAGAGGATTTTTTTATTTGTACCACTGGTTGGTCTCGCCCTTGAAAACGAGACCAACCAGTGAATGTTAGCTAAGTGTTATTGCATTTTTTTAAGTTTTATTTGCTTTATCAAAGGTATTCCAAATGAAGCTGTAGTAAATAATCCCCTGCCAGCAAGTCCGGGCAATATACCTATTTCGTAGCGTATGCTCATACTTTTTCCACTCAATACATTCATGCCAAACCTTGCACCCATTGCACTTTTACCAAATCCCGAAGTGCCAGCACCTTGCACTATATAGGTATTGGTACCTAGCATAATATTCTGAACACTAACAACTGGTGCATACAGAAAATCTATATATGCATGGCGGTACCATTTAAAATTCCATCTGTCTCCACCAGAAGTCATAGTAGTTTTTAATATTTTCACAAAAGATAATCCCCCATATAGCATAAATACATTTAAGTTGGTACCAGACCCCCATTCACTAATTTGTGTACCGTCTGAAGCTACTACAGAGGGGCCTACAGATAATCGGCCTGGAATGGTAGCACCACGTTTCCCTTTCACTACAGTATTATAATGTTCAATTCCAAAATGTAGTGCAACAATGCTGCGGCATGGCACTTCCATAGGCAAGTAATGTGTTACTGTTCCCCCAGCTACATAATCAGTGCTTAATATCGCTTTCATTGTATGTGTACCTTTTCTATCTACAAAATGGAAACGACCTCCCAAACGAAAACTAGAATAGTTTTTCAATTTATTTAAACTTTCATTAGTGCCTATTATAATACTTTTTTTGCCATCCCAATAGGTGAAATGAAAATTTGCTTCAGCCGAAAAACGGCCCATATATAAATCAGCATCTGCCCCAGCTCCCAATGAAAGTGTAGGTTGCCCAAGATTAAAATCAAGCACACTGATATTTGCCATCAGGTTAGGTTTATTTGATTCATCCTTTTCGGTATTGTAAGTCATGGTTTGGGCTTTGGCACCTATTGTGGCTATTATATAAAAAGCCACTGAAAGATATTTGATTTTTTTCATAAGATATATATTATATATTCGACTGACAAAAGTCTATTATAATATATACCTATACAATCCCCATTTAGTAGTATTTATGGGTTCTGTTGAAGAAACAATAATATGGATTGTTTTGGTTTTGTGAATGGGAATGCGGAGATAAGATATGCCGCCCCTGCAGGGCAATGCTGTTAAGTTAAGTTTTTTGTTATGACTTGTTGTGGTTTTTTTGAGTGCGGATTATGTGGCTAAAGCCTAGTTCTTGCTCCCTTTTATCCCGACTTGAAAGTCGGGGCAATAGATAATCCTTAACTAAACAGCATTGCCCTAGCGTTACTTCGGATTACAAATCCATTTCCCCTAATCATGTAGTTGGGGGTCTCCACTTTTTTAATATTGTAGGCCCCGCTACTGTTTAATAAATTTCCTTACAATTACCCCCCGCCCTGTGCGTACCCTTATAAAATAAAGCCCGCTTGCAAGGGCAGATAGGTTAATGCTGTTGCCCTTTAATTCAACCTGATGCACAGCACCGCTAAGGCCGTATATTTCAATCTTGTCAATACTTTCAGCGGAGTTAATGTACATCATATCGCCCACAGGATTGGGATAGATATCCATCGAAATATTATTGTTGATCTCTTTGATGCCTAGCGGAACTTTCAATTTCCAGTATATAAAACTGCTGCTGTTTACACTTGCCGTAAACACAGGCACACAGGGCGATGAACCCCAGAAATTAGCCGAGGTATCCCCATTGTCAACAGTAAATATCCGCATAACATTGGTATGTGTAACGCCGTCTGCAATAAAGGAGCCATAAGCATCGTACGCTAGGTTAATGGTTTTGGTGCCCTGCCCCATCTTCTGGTAGTTATCCGATACCGATTTATTAAAGGTAAAAGGGAATACCAGCGAGGTCCTGAAATTTGTAAAGGGCACGCCACCGCTAGTACTTACATTGTTGCCCACTTCCTCAAGGGCAGTTGCAGATATTTTAAACAAACTATAGCTTACTGAACTGTTGATGGTAAATCTGATTGCAAAATTTGCATCGGGGTATTGTGCCGCATAAGGTGTTGCCGACATTTCCTGGAACTCGGCAGTGCCTGCAAGGGTAGCACTGGAAGCGGATAGGTCCCAGGTAACACTGGCTCCCATTGGCCTAAGGTTAGCAGTATTGACATTGCTTAGTGCATACAGGTCAAATATTAGGCCTGTGCGGATACTGTCCCTGTATATGGCAGGTTGTGAAAATAAAAGGCCGGACGTAAAGATAAGGAAAGAAACTGCAATGGATTTTTTCATATTGGGGTTTGATTTAACCCTTCAAATTAAAGCTATTTTTTTATAACCTGCAATAGCACAATAGTAGTAAAATATTTTTGTTAATTGGTTGCAGATTGGAAGATTGCAGATTGCAGGTTGCAGGTTGCAGATTGGGAGGTTGCAGATTGCAGATTGGGAGGTTGCAGATTGGGAGATAACTATCTTTACCCTGCCCAATCTTCCCTGTCCAAACTTCTATAATGAATTGCCTCGGCCAGGTGTTCTATTTTTATATCGTCGCTGGTATCCAAATCGGCAATGGTGCGGCTCACTTTAAGTATTCTATCGTAAGCACGGGCTGAGAGGTTAAGTTTTTCCATTGCAGTTTTTAATAAGTTTTGTCCGGCTATGGGTATGATACAAATTTCTCTTAATTCCGATGAACTCATTTGTGCATTGCAGTAAACGCCTTCTGTTTCTTCAAATCTTTTGCTCTGTATTTCTCGTGCTAAAGTTACACGTTCTCTCACATTTTTGCTTGGTTCGGCTTTGCGGTTATCCGATAGCTGATCGAAACTAACGGGGGTAACTTCTATATGTATATCAATCCTGTCGAGCAATGGGCCTGATACCCTTCCCAAATATTTGCCAACCATACCCGGCGGGCAGGTGCATTCTTTGTCTGGATGGTTGTAATATCCGCAGGGGCACGGATTCATAGCTGCCACCAACATAAAACTTGCAGGGTATTCAATTGAGTATTTAGCACGCGATATAACCACACTTCTATCTTCCAAAGGTTGCCGCATTACTTCCAGGGCTTTCTTGTCAAACTCGGGCAATTCATCTAAAAACAATACCCCATTATGTGCCAATGAAATTTCGCCAGGTTGTGGATTGCTGCCGCCGCCCACCAGTGCAACATTGCTTACGGTATGATGCGGTGAACGGAACGGGCGTGTGGGCATCAGTCCAGTTTCTTTGCCAAGTTTGCCAGCCACTGAATGTATTTTGGTGGTCTCCAGTGCTTCGTGCAGGGTCATTGGCGGTAATATAGTAGGAAGTCTTTTTGCAAGCATAGTTTTGCCTGAACCCGGTGGGCCAATTAATATAACATTATGACCACCTGCTGCTGCTATTTCCATGGCCCGTTTTATATTTTCCTGGCCACGCACATCGGCAAAATCTATATTATATTGATTCTCGTTTGCAGCAAATTCTTCACGGGTATTTATTATATAAGGTTCAATACTTGAGGTTCCCAAAAGTACATCAATTACATCGTTTATATGCGTTACTCCATACACTTTTAACCCGCTTACAATAGCAGCTTCTTTGGCATTTTGGGCAGGGAGTATGATACCTTCGTATTGTTCTTGTTTTGCCTGTATGGCAATGGGCAATGCACCACGAATTGGTTTCACTTCGCCATCTAACGAGAGCTCGCCCATTATAATATATTTCTCTACATTAAGTATGGGATCTAATTGCCCCGATGCCATTAATACACCCACGGCAATGGGTAAATCGTAAGCAGATCCTTCTTTGCGAATATCAGCCGGGGCCATATTCACCACCACTTTTTGGCGTGGCATTTTATACCCTGTTTCACGCAGTGCGGTATCTATTCTTTGCTGACTTTCTTTTACTGCATTATCGGGCAAGCCTACCATATAATACTTCTCGCCCTGGCCCACATATACTTCCACACTAATAGTGGTTGCACTCACGCCATATACTGCACTGCCAAAGGTTTTAACTAACATATATTATAATGAAGTTTTGGAAGCCTGAGCGTTCCCGAATCATATTCGGGAGAAGGGTTAAAGTAAGATATATAATTCACCATATATATTATATAGAACTATCTTCTTCCATCGCCATTCCAAATCCTATTTTCTTTTTGGCTTCATAAGGTTTTATATCAATTGGGTTTGCTACTTTCTCATCGGTTAATGCCAAATCTAAAACCTCGAGCATATTGCTTACATAATGTATTTTCAAGCCTTCCAAATAATGGTCGGGAATTTCTTTTACATCGCGTTCGTTGGTTATACATAATATAATTTCTGTAATACCTGCACGGCGTGCTGCGAGTATTTTTTCTTTCACACCACCAATGGGTAATACTTTTCCGCGTAAAGTTATTTCGCCCGTCATGGCTAATTTCTTTTTCACTTTGCGTTGGGTAAACAGTGATGCCAGTGAAGTCAACATCGTAACTCCTGCTGATGGACCATCCTTGGGTACTGCACCTGCGGGCACATGCACATGTATATCCCAATGGTTAAACGATTCGGGTTCTATATTCAAATAAGTAGCATGTGCTTTCAAATAGGTGAGAGCAGTAGTTGCAGATTCTTTCATCACATCGCCCAATTGCCCGGTCAATTTTAAACCGCCACGACCTTTGGTTAATATAGATTCGATAAATAAAATTTCGCCACCCACGGGAGTCCAAGCTAGGCCTGTTACTACACCGGCCACATCATTGTCATTATATATTTCAAGTTCTACTTTTTCTGCACCCAGAAGTTTGCTCACTTCATTCACACCAATGGATGGCTCTGGCTTATTTCCAATTACAATTTCTTTAGCTTGTGCACGGGCAAGTGCGGCAATTTTTTTATCCAATCCACGCACGCCCGATTCTCTTGTATATCCTTCTACTACTTTTTTAACAGCAGCATCGCTCACTTTAAAATTGCGTGCATTTAGTCCGTGTGCTTCTCTTTGTTTTGATATCAAATGTTTTTTTGCGATTTCAATTTTTTCTTCAATGGTATATCCACTCAAATCTATAATTTCCATCCTATCGAGCAGAGCGGGTTGTATCGTATCCAAACTATTTGCAGTAGCAATAAACATCACTCTCGATAAATCGAATTCCAGTTCTATATAATTATCATAAAATGCATTGTTTTGTTCCGGATCTAATAATTCTAATAATGCGGATGATACATCACCTCTGGTATCTCTTCCCACTTTATCTATCTCATCTAATATAAAAACTGGGTTTGCCGATTTTGCTTTTTTCAAACTCTGTATCACTCGCCCGGGCATCGCACCTATATATGTTTTCCGGTGTCCGCGAATCTCCGCTTCATCATGCAGGCCGCCTAACGACATGCGTACATATTTGCGGCCTATAGATTTTGCAATGGATTTGCCCAACGATGTTTTCCCAACTCCGGGAGGGCCGAACAAACACAATATGGGGCTTTTCATATCGCCTTTTAGTTTAAGCACTGCCAAATACTCTAATATACGTTGCTTCACTTTCTCCATTCCAAAATGGTCTTCGTCCAATATTCTTCTTGCACGTTTTAGGTCAAGTTTGTCAACGGTATATTCACTCCAAGGAAGATCTAATAATACTTGTGCATAATTAAGTCCGACAGAAAAATCAGGACTCATATTGTTCATGCGTTGCAGTTTGTCCAGCTCTTTGTTAAATGCTTCGGCAATGTCTTTATGCCATTTTTTTTCTTTGCCTTTTTCACGCAGATTAATCAATTCCTTATCGGGCGAATCTTGTCCCAACTCTTCTTGTATCTGACGCAGTTGTTGGTTCAGGAAATATTCGCGTTGCTGTTTGTCCATGTCGCCACGCACTTTGCTTTGTATTTCCATTTTCATTTCCAGCATCTGCAATTCTTTGGTAAGGTGCTCAATGACGGCCTTGGCCCTGTCTGCCAAATTGTCCATCGCCAGTATCGCTTGCTTCTGTACCAGTTCCAAATTCATATTCGATGAAATAAAGTTCACCAAAAATCTGGGGCTGCTAATATTCTTCATCGCAAATCCCGCCTCTGATGGGATGTTTGGGTTGATATCGATAATACGCAAAGCCATGTCGCGGATAGATGATATGAGAGCATTGAACTCCTTCGACTTCTCGTCTTTCTTATCTACAAATGGTTTTACCGAGCCCACAAAAAACGGCTCGCTCGATACTTCACCTTCCAGCTTGAAACGCCGTTTGCCCTGTATAATCACCATCGTATTTCCATCGGGCATACGCAGCATTTTTATAATATTGGCAACAGTTCCCACTTCGTTCAGGTCGGCAAAGGTGGGGTCCTCTACATTGGAATCCATTTGCGATACCGCACCAATTATTTTATCTTTCTTATAAGATTCTTTAATCAGTTTTATACTTTTATCACGACCAATAGTAATAGGAATTACCACACCCGGGAAAAGCACGGTATTACGCAAAGGCAGAATGGGCAAGGTGGCAGGTAACGGTTCTTTGCTCATGTCCTCCTCGGCCTCGTTGCTCATCAAGGGGATAAACTCAGGGGTATTGTCGTTGTCGTCGTCTATCAGTTCATCGAACATAAAGTTGTCGTTGCTCATCATATATTATAGTCTTTGTTTAGTGCCGGTAGGTAAAACTGGCAGTGAATAGTTGTTTAAAAATTGGGATTCGCTATTTGCCAAATGGCGTGCCAATAGTTTTGGGGCATATTCGGATCCATATTTTCTAATTTTTATCATCAATCGATTTTAATGATTGAACAAATTTTTAAAATCCAAAATTGTGTTGAGCAGAATTTATAATATCTTGTTTCTTTCCCCAGTTTCTTAAAATTGTATCATAAGTTCTAATGCTTACCGGATTATTCTTATCTTTTGGTGGGATAGGATGAATATTCTTTTTTTTAAGTTCTTTGTTTAATGAAAACAGGCAATTACTTGTATCTGATTTATGATTATTGTTATAATATATAGGAAGCAACCAGCATTCTATTGTATGAATAGAAATAGCAAAGAATATTTTGTCACCGTGCTCTTCTATAATATTGGGAGGAATTAAATCTCTGAGTTTATATATAACATCATTATATAATTCCTCAATGGTTTTTAACTTATTATTTGATTTAGTATGGCTAATGTTAAATGGTTTGGTTTGAGATTGGTCGGTATCAATTTGAATCACCAAATAATCATTATTGTTAAATATTTCATTCAAGTCATCTTCTCTAGTGCAATACTTTAATACTTCTAACCAACCACCACTTGATGCTTGTTTTTCGTTATATATTTGAGGTTGGATTGGTCTACAGTATATATCAGAATTTTTAAAATATTTTTCAAGAATATGTTTGACAATCCTATGTTCTGAAATACCTTCTGTAATTAACGCAAACCTCATATTATATATTTTTCAATAGAATTAGAAATTTTCTGGAAGCCCTCCAATGAAACCTTTGGTCCATACTTCTGATAATTTCATGGTGCGTTTTTCATTATGCTTTATGCGTTCCGCTCTTGTATGCCCCTCACTATTTCTGCTAATTACAAACAAACGCTGATTATCATCTTTCAAATTTAAACCATCAAGTATTGCTGGATTATGAGTGGTTACAATAACTTGTTTCTTATGTTTTTTGGCTAATGCAGCTAGGTTCTTTGTTAACTGCATGCATAGTTTTGGATTGAAAGAAGCATCAATATTATCTATTGCAAAAAAAGTAGGCGTAGTTTTAGAAATAAAAAGTGTGGAATAAAACAGCAAGAATAAGAAACCTTCATTTGTACTGCGTTGGTCAAAATACTGAAGACTTTCGTACAAGTATTTGTCTTTTATTTTCAAAGCATATTCATTGCTCATTAAGTTATCGGGAAGGTCGAAATTTTCATACCAGTCAAGAAGTAATAAATTTTGTTTAATTTCAGTTATTGTTTTTTTATTCTTTTTATCAAATGCAAGTTCTTTTAAAAATTGAAATAGTCCTCCGCCTTTATTTCCTAATGGATAAATATGAGTGGGTTCTTCAAATTTTCTCAATATACTTTCTTCTGGTGTATATATAATATAATCGGAAATTTCGGGACTAGAAAATGTCTGTTCTAAAATTGTTGGGTATAGCGTTGCAAAAAAATCTTTCATATCACCATCATCTCTGTAGGGTTTAAAAAAATCAGAAACTCTATGAAGTTCGCTATCCTCTCCGCCAATTTCAGCTAAAACCTTCGCTCTCTTCTTTTCATCCTTTTCTAGATATATGGCATACATATATTTATCAATTTCTTTTAGAGCAAGGTCTTTATTTTTGTTAATCCATTTTTTCGGGTTAGATGGGTCGCTTGATAAGTCATAAGGATATACTCTCTCATGCGAGGTGATATTTATTTCAACTGATTTCTTTTTTTTGCCATTGCTAAAAGCGGAATACATGAATTCGGGATTCGTAGCTCTAATTCCTCTATTGCTAAAATATTCGAAATCAAGTTTGTCCTTGCTTGCAGCAGCTCCAAAAGCAATCGATTCCAATATGTTTGATTTGCCACAACCATTTTCTCCAATCAGTACATTGAATGTCCCCAAATCAAGGGTAAGATCTACAACCGATTTGAAGTTTTTTATTTGAATTGAATTAATCATTTATTGCTATTCTATGTAGTTAGTTGGCAAATTTAGGTTTCTTTTCGCTCTTTTCGTTTGTTTGGATTGTAGAATAATTTTTCAAAACTACAGGTTATCCAGCAATATTCTATTCACAAGCTATGAAGAATTTATGTACATTGCCTATAAGTCGTCAGCAGCTTACCAATGTTGGGTCTCTACAGAACTATTATAGCATAATGAACTATGTATTTTACAAGTCCCTTTAGGGCAATGCTGTTAAGTTAAGAAACAATCTATTGCCGTTGGCTTCAGCCAACGTTTAATTGGAATAAGTATTCGGCTTTAGCCACATAATTCAGGCTCTATATTGGAGTATAAATCCTTAACTTAACAGCATTGCCCTACAGGGACGCAACAATTGGGTGTTCCGAACACCTGGTGTTTTCACCAACCTACTATTCCCTCTTCTTCCTAAACATCATCCCCACCGCAGCCAGTAATCCAGCTAACAGAGAGAACGAAGAAACAATCGCTATTTGCTCACCAGTATTCCAAGTTTTAGGATCGAATACAAATTCTATTTTATGTTTTCCTCCGCCCGGAATTTTCAATCCTCTTAATATATAGTTTGCCCTGAAAACTGGTGCATCTTTTCCATCAATTGTTGCTCTCCATCCTTGATTATAATATACTTCGGAGAATACCGCCAATTGCTCGGTTGCATTGTTACTTTCATATATCATTTTATCGGGTTCGTATGATATTAATTTGATATTGTTTGATGAATCAGTAGCGGGTGTAATATTGCCTACCGCATCTTTAAAGTGTTCATCAACAACTGCCATAGTTTTTGGGTCAAAACTATATATAAGTTTAATATGGGCTGTTGGCTTTCCTAAGGAGTCATCATAAATAATTGCAGTGCGGGGCGGCATTGGCTGCCCGTCTTGATTCATTCCCGATCTCGATACTAATTTTAAATCAAATTCCGTTTTTCCTTTTGGGGTTGTATATGGAGAGAAATGAACCGAGCCAAACATTACATCATCGGTACTATATATTTTATTCCCTTGTAATGGTTTTCCGTTCACCGTAATTCCGGAATCTTTAATAATGGAAGTTACTTCAAAAACACGGCCTATTTTATTAAGCTCATCATCTGCATTTTTTGCCCACTCCAATTTGTTTACAAACCATGCATTGCCCAGTGCAAACTTATTATATACAGGTTGGGGGTTTTGTGTGATTAGATATTGGCAGTTCAGCATATTTAAAGTGGTATTTACTTCAAAGGCATCATCGGGATTGGGCACACTGTTAAAAACATCCCATTGGCCATTCATCGAATAGTCTTTTAGCTCTTGATAGCGGCGAAGCTTGGCACCATGGTAGCCGCCAATATTATGATGATAAAACGATGATTTGGCATCGTTAAAAGGCGACTCTCTAAAATCTAATACCCTAAAATATTTGCCCGCTAATCTTTCTTTAATTAAGTATTCATCGGCTGGGCTTTTCACAAAATCATCGGCACTCTCTTTTTTCTTTGGCACAAATTCTTTGTGGTTCATATACCGCCAGTCCACCATAAACAAATCTATAAAAAATATACCTGCTAACACGAACGGAACAATCTGTTTTTTCAAAGTACCTTTCATAAATAACCACAAGGTGCCAAATGCCAAACCAATAAAAACAAGGGAACGGAACGCATCTGTTCTTACCAGCGATTCACGGTCGTTCATCATGGCACTCAACATTTTTGGGTCGGCAAAATTTTGTTTATCGCTGGGGGCTGAAAAATCTAAAAACAAGCCCGGCATTAAAATAAATAGGGCACAAATTCCGCCTATTATAGAAACACTATATATTAACGCTTTTCTCAATTTTGCTTTGTCAATTTTGCCCTCTAATATTTCTTTCACAGCCAGAATGGCCAATATAGGAAATGCTATCTGGGCTATTACCATCGTCATGGTTACTGCCCTAAACTTATTATACAATGGGAAGTAATCGAACATAAACTGTGTTAATCCCATAAAGTTCTTTCCCATCGAAAGCAAGAACGCAAAAATAGAAACTGCGAACAAAGCCCACTTCACTGGCGACTTTACCACAAACATTCCCAAAGCAAAAAGAAATACAATGGCAGCACCAAAATATATTGGCCCGCTTGTCATCGGTTGCTCGCCAAAGTATGCAGGCATTTTCTGCGTTTTGTCGCCGGTTAGTTTATATATTTCTGCACTTTTGCTCAATACACGTCCGCTTCCGCCACCATAGAAATCTGAAATTAAAGTGGTCATCGGTTCCCAATTTCCATTGCTCCATTGGGTGGCATAGTCTATATCCAATCCGTCTGTAGCCACTCCGCCCACATTCTTGGTAAGCTCCGATTTGCCCCGGATGGTTTCTTTTCCATATTCATTGGTCACCATCAGGTTGGTGATATTCATACCCACCGCAATTGCTACACCCAACCCACACCATAGCAATCCTTTGAACATGGTAGGAATTCTTTTCTCCTTATATGCCACTATAAGTTCGCCCGCACCCCAAAATAAAATGAGGATACCGGTGTAATAAGTTATCTGTACGTGGTTGGCAAACAATTCGCCTGCAAGTCCTAAGGCTGTAAGTACAGCGGCCCACAGATATTTGCCCCTGAATCCCAAATTTATACCCGCCAACAAAAATGGTGCAAACGCTACAGCCAATACTTTGGTGCCATGCCCCGCTTGTATATTTATAAAATTATAACTGGAGAAAGCATACGCTATAGCCCCCGCAAAAGCCAGCCAACTGCTCATACCAAAGGTGAGCATGAGTATATAAAAACCCACGAACATGAGGAACAGTTCGCCCGCTGGGTGTGGCATTCCCAAGCGTAGTATTTTATTAATATAGGCACTGTAGTTATTTTCGCTCTGTGCCCCAATTTGATATGTGGGCATACCTGAGAACATCGAGTTGGTCCATAAGGGTTGGTGACCCGTTTTCTGTATGGTCTCTAAGGTTTCCTCATAACTGCCACGCCATTGCATGGTATCATGCTGATTGAGAGCCTTGCCCTGAAACTCAGGCCAAAAATATACAACAGTTACCAACAAGAATATGCCCAGTGCGATAAGGTGTGGCGTAATTTTTTTCCAATCTAATTTCATATATTGCTTTATTTGAAGCCGTCAAAATTAAGGGTTGTAGGGGAAATTTTTGTTGGGTTGGGGAAATTAAACCAATTCTTTCTCTGCCTCAGGTGGGTCTCGTATTAAGAACGAGACCGACCTGTGGCGTTCTCAATCATTTAATAAAAATTCTATGGTTTTAAGTTATATTTGCCTACAATTATTTTATAATTTATAAAATGGATGACGAAAAAAATATAGTAAATGACCCCGCTTCTGAATATGCAAATAATCAGAAGGCGAATAAAATTACTTTTTTCAATTCATTTGATGAGATGGAAGATTTTGGCAGATTGCAAATGGCAAAGATGACAGCGGCTGAAAGATTAGATAAGCTTGAACAAATGAGAAAATTTTTCTATAAAGACTACCTCAATCCTGATGGCACTTGGCCGCTTTTGGATAGGGTGATTACAATTATATATAAAGAATAGAGATGCAGTTCGCAGAAAATTTTGAAGAAATTGTTTCAGCGTTTCAAAAATGCAATGTTGATTTTATATTGTGTGGCGGATTTGCAGTTAATCTTCATGGATACAATCGTAATACAAGTGACTTGGATTTATGGATAAACCCTATAATTGAAAATAAAGAGAAAGTGTTCAATGCCTTATTGCTATTAAAATTTAGCAAAGAGCAAGCAAGCAATATAGATGATATAGATTTTACAAAACCTTTTGCATTTAAGATTGGTTACGACCCAATAGATATCGATGTGTTTAATTATATTACAGGCGTAAAATATGCTGATGCCGGAAGAGGAAAAGTTGAGTTTATT
>JAYVCI010000252.1:0-3766 GCA_043750035.1 Chitinophagaceae bacterium | reverse complement strand
CCATTCACAAAAAACTCATAAGTGTACCCACTTACTGCGGTAGAGGTAAACTTAGCTGCTTCGCCCGGGCACCAGATATTGTTGGCATTATTCGATTGTATTGATACATTACTTGGGGGTGTAAGTACTGCAATATCTAATTTGAAAGTAGTTGCAGGGCACGACAATTTTGATGAGTCGAGCATATCAAATGTATAGGTTGTGTTTTGGGTGGGTTTAAAAACATAATTGGTTTGGCTTGTTGCGGTGCCGCCGTTCAATGAAATTGAATAGGTTCCCGAATTCGTAAAGGTAATGTCTATAATTGATGAATCGCCTGAACATATAGAGTCTTTATAATTATTGGTACTGTATTTTATAGAAGCACAACCGCCTGTACTACAAACTATACTACCAGCATCACCCACATTGCAAGGTGCATTATCGGTAGCCCGTACCCATAATTTCAAACTGGTATTATTGGCCAAACCATTCACTGTATGTGTTAACCCTGTGCTTCCACTTGATGGGGTAATCCAAGTAGCACCGCTGTCTTCGCTTACTTGATAACCAGTGGCATTTGTTATAGCTTGCCATTTATAAGTAATAGAGCTGTTGGTATTGGTATCGCAGGTTACATTGGGTGCCGATAATTTTAAACTATAGGTTAAAGCCAGGCTATTACTGGTATCGCTCATACAGCCATTGCTATCAGCCAATGCGGTTATTGAATACTTAGCTGTGCCGCTGTATGGAATACTATAGGTATTACTGCTGCCATTACTAACACTGCTTCCATTCACAATCATATAATAGTTGGTTAAGCCCGATGGTGAAACTGTGAGGTTGAAAGTATCTGTACTACACAAACTAGATTGTGGGCTCACACTGAGTGTTAAAGAAGGTTTCTGTATAACAGAAATATTTAAAGTATTACTGGTTTGGATACAACCATTGGCACTTGTGGCATTGCAGGTATAACTTCCCGATTGTGTAACAGTAATATTATCGGTAGTATCGCCGGTATTCCATAATATAGTTGCACCTGATGAATAGGAGGCTGTTAGCACAGAAGAATCGCCTTGGCAAAGGGTGGTATTACCAGAAGCCGCTATACTTATATTGGGTTTCGGAACTACAGTTACATCAAGAGAATCTTGCAGAGACGTTCCTTTATTATTTGAGCATTCCAAATACATTTTATAGTTGCCGCCAATGGAAAATACAAATTTCTCATCCTGATTAGTTGAGCTGCTTGGCGTAACATTTTGGCTGCCGTTAGCAAAACTCCATTTCCAAGAAGTTGGGCTCATAGTGCCCGCACCCTTTGCGTATAAAGTATCGCCTTCGCACACTGGGTTAGGCGATGCAGCAATTTGTGCCGTTGGCAATGAATCTGAGGGCCTGAATTCAAACTTCTTAGCATAAATAACATCTCCTGAAGAACTGTTGCTGCTATTTGTAGAATTTACAACCGTATAGAAAAATATAGTCCCTACATTTGTTGATGGGGCTTTCCAGGTAAACGTCCAACTAATTGCCCCATTACCAGAGGTGCTTGTGGATTTGTGATAAAGGCTGGTACGGGTATCTCCGCTAACTGAATAATTAGATTTTTGTGTAGTCGAAGAAACCGTAAATGTGCCTGCAATTGGTTTATTTGTAGCTGAATCTAAAGCTGTTACAGCAAAACCAAATTTACTCTTTCCAGCTTCTTTATAGGAGACGGTCATCGTGTATGTTGAGTCGGGAATGTATGAATTGTCACCTTGTCCATTCTCAAGCAACAAATTGTTCCAATTGTTGCCACTGGTTTGTAAAGCCGTTCCTGAATGGCAACTGGTACAATTGCCCTCATTGGGTGCATTGGTGTAAGCTCCGCTTTGGCCTGAGCCGCTGGTTTGTGCTATATAGTTTGCGGCCATTAGGCCAACTAATAAAACACACGAAATAACTTTTTTGGATAGTAGAAATTTAAACATATTATTATTTAGAAAATTAATTATTTAGAATTACAAAAGTATAGCAACATTTTGTAAAATTTTATGCTTTTTTTTGAAGCCTCAATTTTTTTACAAATGGAATATACCCCAATTAACCAATGGAACGAAGACGACAGACCTCGTGAGAAGCTGTTGCACAAAGGCAGACAAGCACTTAGCGACAGTGAGCTTATTGCAATACTACTGGGGACTGGCACCCGAAACGAAAGTGCAGTGGAGCTTGCACGAAAAATATTAGCCCTTAGTAAAAACAATTTGAACGAACTGGCCGCAATATCTTTAAAAGATTTAATGAAAATAAAAGGAATAGGAGAAGCTAAGGCAATTACCATTGCTGCGGCACTTGAGCTTGGCCGCCGCCGCAAAGAGGGTGAATGGCACGAACGGCCACAAATACAATCGAGCAAAGATGCCTATAACCAACTGTGGCCGCATATTTCCGACTTGGACCACGAGCAATTTTGGGTATTGCTGCTCAACAGAGCCAACAAAGTGCTTGGTGCCAAAAAAGTGAGCCAAGGAGGAATGACCGGCACCGTGGCCGACCCCAAATTGATTTTTAAAACTGCTATTGAAAATGATGCTTGCTATATCATATTATGCCACAACCATCCATCGGGTAATTTAAAACCCAGCCAATCAGATTTAGACTTGACAAAAAAACTAAAAGAAGCAGGCAAATTAATGGAAATTCAAGTACTCGACCACATCATTGTTGCCGCCGACAAGTATTATAGTTTTGCAGATGAAGGAACTTTGTAAGTGATGATTGAATGATTGATGATTGAATAATATATTTGCTTACGCCGAATTTTAATCGCAGTATTCCACTGGTGCTGTCCCAATAATTTCGAGATTATTTCAGCATCCCCTGATACTTTACACTTTATACTTTCCGCCGCGGCGGACTTGATACTTGATACTTGATACTTTATACTTTATACTAATTACAGCTTCTCAAATATATATTTACTAATTTTGGTAAACAAATGAAGTCTTGTTTTGCCGCCACGTATTCCATGATTTTTATTGGGATAGAATTCTGAATCGAACGCAATGTTTTTATCCACCATTGCATTCACCATTTCGGCTGAATTTTGGAAATGCACATTGTCATCGGCAGTACCATGTATAATGAGGAAATTGCCCTTTATTTTATCTACAAAATTTATAGGTGAGTTGTCATCATAGCCCTTGGCATTGTCCTGTGGTTTTTGCAGGTAGCGTTCGGTATAAATATTATCATAATAACGCCAATTGGTAACAGGAGCTACAGCTATGGCAGTTTTAAACCACATTGCACCTTTGGTAATGCCCAGTGAAGCCATATAACCGCCAAAACTCCAGCCAAAAATTCCAATCCTGCTTGCATCGGCCCAGGGTTGTGTTGCCAGCCATTTTGCTACTTCTATCTGGTCTATAATTTCGTAATGCCCCAATTCTTTATATGTTATATTTTTGAATGATGACCCCCTACCGCCCGTACCACGGCCATCTACACATACCACCACATAACCATGTGCTGCCAAATATTGAAACCAATAATAGTAGCCTCCCATCCAACGGTCCATTACTTGCTGGTTGCCCGGGGCACCTTAAACTTCTGGTTTCAACAAGATCAAGACACCAGTAAGAAGTTCACGACTGCACTGTCCTTCAGGCTCATACCTGGATTAGAAAATACTGGGCTGCAGGCTATTTTTACTTGAAACTTGAGTCGTGTGAGGCAGGCTGTCGCTCATCCGTAACGGGCCCTGCCGCAAACGCGGGAAGCAGGGCGTCAG
>JAYVCI010000251.1:0-2998 GCA_043750035.1 Chitinophagaceae bacterium | reverse complement strand
GGTTTTACTTCGCCGGTTGAGAAACCAGGGAAATTATAATGCAACATGAAACGACCTTTACCGCTAGCCATAGGGGCATCTAATAATTGCTCATCCATTTTTGAACCCAGGGTGATGGAGGTTAGCGATTGTGTTTCACCACGTGTAAAAATAGCTGAACCATGTGTTGCAGGAAGGTATCCAACTTCTGACCAGATAGGTCTAATTTCGGTAAGCTCACGTCCGTCAAGTCTTTTGCGGGTATCGAGCACTACATTACGGATAGCTTCTTTTTCTACGTCGTGTATATATTTTTTAATTAAGAAAGCGTCTTTGCCATGGTCTTCACCTAGGCTTTCAACAAATTCTTTTCCTATAGCTTTTAATAAAGCACTACGTTCCGATTTGGCAGATGCAGCAGATGCAACAACTACAATCTTGTCGTAGCAGAAATCTTTGATGGCTTGTTTTAGTTCAAGGTCGCTGTTTTCGTGTTTGTATTCACGTTTGGTATTTCCTACCATGGCAGCAAATTCTTCTTGAGCCTGGATTTGTACTTTAATACTTTCGTGGGCAAGCTTCATGGCTTCAAGCATATCGGCTTCGCTGCATTCGCTCATTTCGCCTTCTACCATGTTCAAGTCGTGCTTGGTTCCGGCAACGATGAGGTCGATATCCGCATTGGCCATTTGCGATTTCAACGGGTTGATGCACCATTTGCCATCGATACGGGCAATACGAACTTCGCTTATGGGACCATTGAAAGGAATATCGGAAATAGCTATGGCAGCGGATGCGGCAAGGCCAGCGATTGCATCTGGCATAATATCTTCATCAGAAGAAATAAGGCTAATAATTACTTGGGTATCGGCATGATAATCATCGGGGAACAAAGGACGTAGAGCTCTGTCAACAATACGACAGATAAGAACTTCATAATCGCTCAAACGAGATTCACGGCGAAGGAAACTTCCGGGGATGCGTCCAACAGATGCGAATTTTTCTTGATAGTCGACAGATAAAGGAAGGAAATCCATATCTGGTTTGGCTTCTTTGTTTGAAACCACAGTGGCTAACAACATGGTGTTGCCTTGGCGTACTACTACTGAGCCATCAGCTTGCTTGGCCAGTTTGCCTGTTTCTAGGGTAATGGTACGTCCATCGCCTAGGTCAATTGTTTTTGTAATTGGGTTGATCATAATTTTTTAACCGCTTTTGTTTAGTGCAACAATTTAAGGGCTGTCCACAATACCGGACCCCTTGCTGCTGTTGTTATATATTTTAATTTGTTTGTGGCATGGAATAAACTAAAACAGTCAGTTACCCAATTTATGTTTGAATAACTGACTGTTATATTTATCTTTTTGAAAGGAATTATTTCCTTAATTCAAGTTCTTTAATGATGGCACGATAGCGGAAAATATCCTTATGTGTCAAGTAATCGAGCAATGAGCGGCGTTTACCTACCAACTTAATCAAGCTCATCTCGGCAGATTTGTCCTTTTTGTTGGTTTTTAAATGACCCGAAATATGGTTGATACGGGTAGTGAATAAAGCTATTTGGCTCTCTGGACTACCAGTATTGGTAGCTGTTTTGCCATGTTTTTCAAAAATTGCTTTCTTGTCGTCTGAAGTTAAATGCATGTATGTATTATTTTTGGGAGTGCAAAAGTAAACAATAATTTTGCAAGTGGCAAATTTTTTTCCCGATAGCTGCCCGGATTAGATTTTATAATTCTTGATTTCTTTTTCAGTGAGTTTGCAGAGAATCCATTCACTATCAAAAACAGTTGGGAATTTCTCGTAGAATCCAATTGCGTTTTCGTTCCAGTTAAGCACCATCCATTCCAGTTTGCGAACACCCATTTCTTTGGCCATGCCAATAAGGCTTTCAAAAAGTTTCGTTCCTATCCCCTCTCCTCTATAGGTGTCGTGTACGATGATATCGTCTAAATATATGCATTTGCCTTTCCAGGTGGAGTATTTGATAAAATAAAGGCAGATACCAACTACTTTGCCTTGTACCTCGGCTGCAATAAAATGAAAGTATTCCGAAACAAAATCCTTTTCCAGCTCTTGCACTGTTACTTCCACCTCGTGAGGGGCTTGTTCGTATTCGGCTAGTTCTTTAACCAATGCCATTACGGTAGGTATGTCTTCGACCATTCCTGGTCTTATGATGATATCCATCTCATTTTTAATTGAACTGCAAAAGTAAGAGTGTTATGCCTTTTTTGTTACTTTTATATAAAACAAAAACCGCAGAGTTATGAAAGTGGAAGAATAGAATAAATGATTTATAAAATCGAGAAACCAATTGGCTTAAAGAATAAAAAAAACCTAATTAATTTCTAGTTCTTTTTTCAAGAATTGTGCAGTATAACTCTTCTTCACTTTAATAAGTTCTTCTGGAGTTCCGGTTGCTAGAACTTGTCCGCCGCCATTCCCACCTTCGGGTCCAATATCTATAATATAGTCCGCCACTTTTATTACATCCATATTATGTTCAATTACAAGTACTGTGTTGCCCTTATCAACCAATAAGTTTAATACATCTAATAATACTTTCACATCATCGAAATGCAAACCTGTGGTAGGCTCATCCAATATATAAAAAGTATTACCCGTATCACGTTTGCTAAGCTCAGTGGCAAGCTTTACACGCTGTGCTTCACCACCACTTAATGTAGTACTTTGTTGGCCTAATGTTATATACCCCAAGCCCACATCTTTGAGCGTTTTTATTTTACGATATATAGAAGGAACTGGTTCGAAAAACTCAACAGCGTGTTCTATACTCATATCTAAAACATCACTAATCGATTTTCCTTTGTATCTTATTTCTAAAGTTTCTCTGTTATATCTTTTGCCTTTACAAGTTTCGCATTGCACATATACATCGGGCAAAAAATTCATTTCAATGGCTCGCATTCCTCCACCTTCACAAGTTTCGCAGCGACCACCTTTAACATTGAACGAAAAACGCCCGGGTTTATATCCTCTTATCTTAGCTTCAGGT
>JAYVCI010000250.1:0-2396 GCA_043750035.1 Chitinophagaceae bacterium | reverse complement strand
GTTGAATTAATTCATGCTGACGATGCTGAGGTATTAAAAACCAAAATGAATGAAGCCATAGATAACCCTTGCAAGCCTATATATAGTACGCATAGAATAAAGCATAAAAAAGGGCAATATATATATGTAGAAGGGACTATCACCAATATGCTGAATGATTCAAATGTAAATGCATTGGTTTCCAACTTCCGTGATGTAACAAAGCAAAAAGAAGCTGAAGATAAAATTGAATTTGATAGAAACAATCTTTCATCACTTATCAATAATACACATGATTTGATGTGGAGCGTGGATAAAGACCTAAAATTAATTACCTCCAATAATGCTTTTGACAATACAGTAGCAGAAATGTCGGGGAATAAAATTGCAAAAGGAAGTGATGTACTTGCTGATGGATTTACAAAAGAGCAATTAAATCGTTTTAAAATATTCTATGAGCGTGCACTGGCCGGAGAAGCTTTTACTGAAATAGAATATGTGGATTTTCCAGAAGAATTCTGGTCTGAAATTTCTTTCTATCCTGTACGTAAAGATGAAGCTGTTGTTGGCACTGCATGCTTTTCACGCAATGTAACTGAACTTAAAAAATCGGTAAAGGAAACATTGGACATGGTTGAAATATTACAAAACAAAAATAAAGACCTCTATCAGTTTTCTTTTATTGTATCACATAATCTTCGCTCACCCATAGCCAAAATAAAAGGACTGGCTTCCCTATATAAAGTGGACCCAGACCAACAAATAAATGGTAAAAACCTTTTGGAATGTGTGGAAGAAGAAGTAAATAATTTGGATAATGTGGTAAAGGATATGAATACTATTATATCTATGCGTGACTTGGGAAATAAACAAAAAGACTATATTGCCTTTGAAACAGAGTTAGAGCTTATTGAACAAGTGCTCGAAAACCAAATTTGTGAAAGCAAAGCAGTTATTACCTCCAATTTTAACAAACCCGAAGGTATGATAACCGTAAAAAGTTATATGTATAGCATCATGTTCAACTTGTTGTCCAATGCCATTAAATATCGCCAGCCCGAAGTGCCATTGACCATACATCTAGAAACCAACGAAGACGATAAATATACTTATCTATATATAAAAGACAATGGAATGGGTATTGACTTGAAAAAAAATAAAGACAAAATATTTGGTCTATACAAAAGATTCCATGGCAACGATATTGAGGGCAGAGGAATAGGGTTGAATCTGGTGAAGGCACAGGCTGAATCGCTAGGTGGGAGAATTGAAGTAGAAAGTGAAGTAAACCAAGGTACTACTTTTAAAGTGTGCCTTTCTAAAAACAATAATTAATATGGAATACATCAATAGTGTTTTTTTAATTGACGATGAGCACATGTTCAACCTGATCAATCAAAAAATTATATATATCACAAAGTTTACTAACAATGTATATTCATATACAGATGCATCTATTGCTATTAAGGAATTAAAATACCTGCTGAAAAATAATCCCCATCAATTTCCGCATGTAATATTCCTTGATATAAATATGCCCGAAATGGATGGTTGGGAATTCTTGGAAGAACTCAGCACTTTCCCCCAGTTTATTGTATATGACTGTAAAGTATATATTATCACTTCGTCCATTGACCCAATGGATATTGACAAAGCAACAAAATTTTTTATGGTAAAAGATTTTATATCCAAACCCCTAACCATCGGAAAACTTTCATCACTTAAACTTGAATTGCTGGGGGTGCTGAGATAGTGCTAAAACTGTATATTGGTAAATATTAAAGCTGCCTGTTTACTTAAAAAAAGCCTATCTTACCGTATGGCACAGGCAGCTATATCATAGCAACTAAGCAAAACTAACTGTTGATTAATAGCAAGAGTTGGTTGGTCACAAATTAATGAAAAGCTGATGGCATGTAATATATGTCCAATTTTGGCAAGCACACTACAACATTTTTTTAAAATTTCGGCTACATTAGGTTTAAACTTTCATACACTGGCTAATATTTCCCTGAGCCCTAATACGCATAAAGGCCGACACTTTCGTCAGCCCTTATACGCTATGAAAACAAACTTAAACCTTTGCCCAAGAAAAAATCTTGGACAGGACAAAGGTATAAGTATTTTGCGATTGTGCAAGCACTTTTTTTATTTTTTTTTCAGGGCATGGAAATTTACATTAAAATTACAATACAGGCTATTTTTTAAAGAATAGTCTTTTAGGATATTATACCGAAACTGTATTTGTATAAGGCCCATAACTGTTTTTTGGCAAATGGCCTAAACAAATATTCGGTCGGCATTACAATATAAGAGCTTATTTTTAACCCAACTTGCATCTAACCATCGTCAATTTCCTGTAAACAGTAGCTTTTACTTTTTTTGAGTTCCGATTTGTGTACTACGGATTTTCGTTT
>JAYVCI010000249.1:0-23303 GCA_043750035.1 Chitinophagaceae bacterium | reverse complement strand
GCAAACACAAACGGGATTCCGGTTTTGGAGATATTGAAAAACGAGTGCCTTCCCAGTTCTGTATCAGGGTTCACCACCAGTGCATATAAAGTAAATACCACAGCCATAATTGCTGCAAATACCAAAGCCAATAGATATACCGGCATTTCATTATACAGAGCACTGTATGATTTCTGCTTGGCCATCAGCATCAATTTCTTAAATCCGATAAAGTCTTTTATATCCATAATAATAATAAAATAAGCGGATACGATTGCAGAAATAAAGCAATAAATAAGAAAAGTATATATATATAAAGAAGCAGCTATGGATTTGAATTCTGGTTCGTCGTTAGTAAATGCACGATATTGCGAAATTCCAGAATTGGGTAACAAGCCCGTTACCATAATAGCATTGGTAATTAAAAATACAATAAACAAAGTAGGTTTATTGCTAAATTGCAATTCACCCCTTACCAAATGGTACAATCCCACCATAGCCCAACCTAAATAGAATACTGTAAAAATTAATGTTAAGGTAGATTTTGAAATTACAAAAGCATACCAACATACCGCTGGGTCAACCACAATGAAGGAACCAAATATATGCATAGGGAATACATAAGTAATAAATGACAAAGCAAAGAGTACACATAATATAGAAATAGGTCTTGTATTTATTTTGCTTTTGTCGCGGTTTTTGCGAATAACCAACAAGCTCACTATAATAGAAATTGCATGACCCAATACACCCAATAATATAGCAGTAATGCCAATCTTAACTTTTAAAGCACTGTCAGGCATAGAAAACGAGGTGAGAAAATATATAAACAATGCCATGGCTGCACCATACCAATTATATATAGTACTTCCAAATAATTTTCCCACCATCATAGTGGCTGGGTGCAGGCTGGTCATGCGTTGCTGGTCCCAGGTTCTATCATTTATTTCATCAATAAAACTGGTGGTAGCTTGCCAGGTTCCCCATCCAAATATAATAACAGCAAACATAATTTGTGAGAGTGCATTGGCTCTACTGGCATAGCTTTCGGTATTCCCAAAATTAAAACCAATTAAATATATAAGTCCCATAATCAAGGGCAACAAAATAAGTCGTTGCTTGGTGAGCTCAAGCAAAATATTGCGTTTGAACTCGGGGTTATTATTAAATATTGCGATGCTCATAATTAATTATTTTGTTGTTTAATGGTGTCCAAATATTTGTCTTGCATATTTACTTTTTCTTCGGCAAATGAAAGTACTGAAAGCCCTTTACCGATAAGTGCCATCATCAATTCAGCTTGTTGTGTTTCAGTACCACTAAAGTCGAAATTGGCTGTGGTTTCCGTACAATTTATATTAGAAATAAGTTCTTCTGCTTCCAATATAGATTTTAAATCGACACTGGGTTTTGTGAGTTTTAACAACAAACGACGCAAATTGGTATTTTTTTGTTCAAAGAAATCATTGTCAACAATTTTGCCTTCACGCATTATCACCAAATTGTTAGAGTACGCATCCAGTTCAGCCAAAATATGTGAGGACACTAAAAGTGTAATGCCATCTTTGTTGAGTTCTTTAAACAAATTTGCCAAGTCATGTCTTGCCTCAGGGTCTAGGCCAGATGCGGGTTCGTCAAGTATCAGGAATTGCGGATTGTGCACCATTGTTTGTCCAATGGCAACACGTTGTTTCATACCGCGGCTCAGGTGGCCAATGTCGGCATGGGTTTTATCGGTGAGGTGCAAGCGTTCTATAATACTTGTTACCCGTTTATCAACTTCATTATTGGGAACCTCGTGGGCTTTGGCAAAATAGGTAAGGGCTTGATAAATGGTAAGTTTATCGTACAGCCCAAAAAAATCGGACAAGAAACCAATCTGTCTGTGAACTTTACGCGGATCTTCCAGCACATTGGTATTATTGATAAAAATGCTGCCCATCAGCGGACGGGTAAGCCCAGCCAAGCAACGCATCAGTGTGGTTTTGCCGGCACCGTTGGGCCCAACCAATGCGGTGATGGAACCTGTGGGGATGCTAAAGCTAAGTCCATGCAGGGCTCGGTGGCTTGGGTAATCGTAAGTGAGATTTTCTACTTGTACCATAATGGAGTATTTGAGAGGCAATTATACAATATTTTTTGGATAGGTTGCGTATTTTAATTCGCCGCAGAGAATTTATCCGATGCTTCACCTCAATTATTTTAATTTTTAACAGCCAAAGTATTTAATATGTATTCAAATCGCTGTAATCTTGTGATTGATTTTTCTCTTCCCAATTTGCCGCCCTTCGATAATCCCGATAGCTATCGGGACAGGATGACAAATTGGGAAGAGAAAAATGTAAAATTAAAAATATACAATATAAAATAACTATATAGTACTTTGTCAAATTACACAAAATATGTTAAGTGGCTCGGCGGTGGACTGGGCTTCGCTTTAGGCGGCCCAATGGGAGCATTGCTGGGATTTGTTTTAGGCTCTGCGTTCGATAATTCGGAAGCGATGAACCAGTATGATCCTAACAGTGCCAATACCAATAAGCAATATGGGCGGCAAACTTTAAATGCAGATTTTACCGCAAGCCTCATGGTGCTTTGTGCAGCCGTGATGAAAGCCGATGGCAAGGTAACAGTGGGCGAGCTTGATTATGTGAAGGATTTTTTCAAACGCCAATTTGGGAAAGAGCATACCCAAGAGCAGATGCATTTGCTAAAAGATTTGATGGCAAAAGAAATTCCGGTGCGTGATGTATGCCAGCAAATAAGACAATATACCGACCATCCCAGCAGGGTGCAAATGGTTCACTTGCTTTTTGGTGTGGCTAATGCCGATGGGCAGGTACACAATTCAGAATTGGAAATGATACGTAATATTGCCTCGTGGCTAGGCGTAGCTCAACCCGATTTTGATAGCCTCAAAGCGATGTTTGTAAAAGACACCGCATCAGCCTATAAAATATTAGAAACAACTGCAGAGGCCACCGATGATGAACTCAAAAAAGCATATCGTAAAATGGCACTGAAATACCATCCCGATAAAGTAGCACATTTGGGAGACCAATATCAAAAAGATGCCAACGAAAAATTCAAATCGGTGCAAGGTGCTTGGGAGAGTGTGAAGAAGGAAAGAGGAATTGTATAATAATGATTAATTGTTAATTATTAATGGTTAATGCCTGCGGCTTAATGGTTAATGATGAATTGGCTTACGCTTGATTTTATATTATAATAATATTTATTTTTTTAGTATATTTGCACTAAGTAATAAAAAATCATGGAAATGCAAACACTTACAATTGACCAAATTCGTTCACAATACCCTGACCAATGGATATTGGTAGGTGACCCAAAACTCTCAGATCCGGAGATTAATGGTTCTATAGTGAGTAAGCTAATTAGCGGGATAGTATTATATGCAAGTAAAGATAAAAGAGAACTTGCATACAAAGCTACATCATTAAGAAAGGGTATAGAAACTACGGCTTGTATTTATACAGGAGAAATACCGCAGAATCGTTTATTTTTACTATGAGGATTGAGGGATGTCAATGATGAATTATAAGTGATGAATGATGTCCCGATAGCTATCGGGAGGGCTGATGCCTGATTTGTAAAGTGCAATTTGACAACTTTGTTTGGTGGCAAGAAGAGAAGTTGTTAAATCTGAAAGTAGAAGTATAATGATGAATGATGAATAAGCTAACGCCTAATTATTAAAAAATTAGAAACGACTAAAAAGAAAACGCAATCATGCTCCACCCCTCAGAGGAGGCTGGATGGGGCTAATCAGGTAACAGCAACTCAGCGGCGACTATTATATACTATGCTATTAAACTTTAGAACATACGGAAACCAAGGCCCGCCATTAGTTATTATACATGGTTTTTTGGGCATGGGCGATAATTGGCATTTGCTGGCTCAACAGTATGCAAAGGATTTTTCAGTATATGTTATGGATATGAGGAATCATGGAAAATCTCCGCATAGTGATAAGTTCAGTTTGCCATTGATGGTGGATGATATTATAGAAACATTAGACAATGAAGGTATTAATAAAGTGAATATAATAGGCCATTCGATGGGTGGAAAAGTGGGGATGTTGATGGCGTTGGAAAATTCATCACGAGTTGAAAAATTAGTAGTGGCTGATATTGCTCCCAAAGCTTACCCACGTGGGCACGAAGATGTGTTCAGTGCATTGCATCGCATTAATTTGGAAACGCTGCAAACCCGCACAGAAGTAGATAATTTAATGGCACAAGACCTACCAGAGTTTTCTACCCGACAGTTTTTGTTGAAGAATTTAACACGCGATGAAAATGGAAATTTTATCTGGAAAATGAATTTGCCTGTTTTAGAAATGTATTATAATAACATGAGTATTGAAATTGAAGGAAGTGCCTATTATGATCCCACACTTTTTATTAGGGGAAGTAAATCAAAGTATATATTGGATAGTGATTTGGATATGATAGAGAAATTATTTCCTAATTATATATTAGAAACCATTGAAGATGCAGGACACTGGCTACATGCGGATAAGCCAGAGGAATTTTATGAGGTAGTGAATTCTTTTTTGAAATAAATTCTTAGTATGAACCACTATCTTTTTTGTCTAGCTGTGATTTAATCAAGATTAATTTATCATTTAGTTTTTGATAAATAAAGGTACTATCAGTTGATATATATTTACTGTAGTCTTTTTCATCATGATAAAGGTTAAATTTTTGTATAATAATTTTTAGGTTACTATTTATATTATATATTGTTGCATGCTCCTTCCACGCCACTCCTATATCACCAAATTGAGCACCTAAACCTACCTTTGAAGAGAGTTTATCCTGAGCCAAGTTATACAAATATAAACTCAATGCATTGGCTCCATCACTTGGAGTTCTAATGATAAGCCCCACCAAATTGTTAGTAAATCGGAATTTTAAACAGGCGTAAAATTCGAAATAGTCTTTGGTATATTCATTCGAATTAAACAGGTATCTCATAGATTGACCAATGGGGCGGCCTTCAAATTCTGTATTTTTAATTCCATCTCCATACTGAGATAATACACTTAAAGAATCTCTAGTATATTCAGTAAATAAATTTAGAAAGTTTGTGTTTCCTTTGTCCAATGTGTCAAGCTCGGTAATGGAGATATTGGGAATAAGTGTGTCAGAAGGTGAATTGAATTTATTGGTTTTATTCACAGAGTTCGTATTTTCTTGATTTGAATTACAACTCAAAATAAATAATATTGCTGAAATAAGAATCAATAATAGATGTTTCATATTTTTAACATAAAATGGTATTTGATATAAAGATTTACTAACTGTATACCGATTCCCACATTACAAATGTACCTTATAATTAGAAACTTTTCTCAAGCTAAAAATAATAGTTTAAAATTAAATTAGATTTCTTAGGATTTATCCCAATCTCCATAATTGCACTTTTGCAGTTTATGCAATCAAATGAGTAATCCTTGCTTGGGATTTGCAATTTCTGCAAATAAGTTCCCATATTATCTGAGCGACTTGCAAAAATTGCAGGAATAAAATTTTAAATTTCCAAATGCTGCAATTTTCGGACTGGATGAACCCTGCAATTTCGTCTCAACAAAAAACGTAAAAAACATTAACCAATTTAAAACAAAAACATTTCAATTATGAAAAAATTAATCACTATCGCTGTTTTATTATGCAGCATCAGCACATTCGCTCAAACAAATTTCCAACCTTCTAATGTGCTAAAATGGAACTTCGGTTCTATGTTTGTTCAGTCTTATAGTTTTACCTATGAGCGTAATTATAGCAAACAACATTCATTCCTTGTAAATGCCAGCTATATGTATAACAAGAGCGATTTATTTGGAGCAGAATTAAAAGGTTATATTATTACCCCTGAGTTCAGAACTTATTTAGACACCACCAAAGCTGCAATGTCAGGTTATTATTTATCGGGGTATGCCAGGTTTGGTAAATTTCAAGCAATGGACTATGATTATAGTTATAATAGAACTGGTAATGGGGGTAATTTAATAACCAATAACGTTACAGGTGGTTCTTTTGGTTTCCTTTTTGGTAAACAATTGGCCTTAAGCAATAAGTTTTATTTTGATATGTTTATTGGGCCACAAATTGTAATTACCCAACAAAATTCAGAGGGCGTTAAAGTTGGGTTTGCCAGTGAATACCAAGCGGCCTTACCTGTAAGGGCAGGATTTAATGTTGGGGTTAAGTTTTAATTGGTTTTTAACACCTATATATTAAGCTTCATAGATAAAATCTATGAAGCTTTTTTTATGTCCAAATATTTCGAACCGATATCTAGTTACTACTGTTACTCAGTAACCAAATTTTACCTTCTCCACTTTCATCCCATTCCACTTTTACTTTATCATCGGCACGCGAGTCCACTTCATATCCAACATAATCGGGCTGTATGGGGAGTTGGCGGCTATAGCTGCGGTCAATCAATACCATGAGCTCTACTTTTGCTGGGCGGCCAAAATCATTCAACGCATCCATAGCAGCTCTCACTGAACGACCAGTATATAATACATCATCTACCAAAACCACATGTTGTGCCTCCATACTAAAATTTATATTCATGGTGCTGGCTTTATGTATCTCGTTGCCACGTCTAAAATCATCTCTATAAAAGGTAGTATCCAAATCGCCATAATATAATTTTTGACCTGTAATCTGTTCCAAGTTTTGGTGTACTTTTCTGGCAAATAATACACCCCTGGGCTGCAAACCTACTATAGCCAAAATACCTAAGTCAGAAGGGCTTTCCAACAATTGATAACACAATCTGTTGGTGATTATTTCTATTTGTTTATGTTCGAGTAAAAGTCTCATGGGAATATTAAATTACGAATTAAAAATTACGAATTACGAATTATTTATTAGATTGTTTTATATAGTTAACGTGGGAACAGCGACATAGTCTTGGTACCTGATACTAGATACTTGATACCAATTCTTTTGTCTTTATTCTTTTGTCTATCATTTCGTTCCGCTTAATTCCAACACCCTGTCAAATTCTTCTGGTGTAACAGGCGATACACTCAAGCGTCCGATCTTCACAAATACCATAGAAGATAGTATTTTGTCGGCTTTGCACATTTCTAAAGTTACTGGTTTTTTCAATGCTTTGTTTGGGCCTAACTCTACGGCTACCCAGCGTGGATCGTCAATTGTTGGGTCGGGGAAATGTTCTTTGAGTACTTTGGCAATGCCTACTATATTTAGTCCTTCATTGCTGTGATAAAATAAAACCAAGTCGCCTTTTTTCATAGCTTGCAGGTTGTTACGTGCTGCATAGTTTCGCACACCATCCCAGGTTACTTTTTTTTCTTTCACCAATTTTTCCCAAGCATAAGTGCTGGGTTCTGATTTTACGAGCCAATAGTTCATTTTATATTTTATATTTTTAGTAGACAGTAAACAGTGGTCAGTAATCAGTTGCTGACGCCGTTTGCTTTATGGTTGTTATTTAATGCTGATTTTGGTACAATAATACTGAAAAATTATTTATGTTTCTTTATATTTACTTTTTCGAAATACTGGCCGGTGAATTTATAATGGATGAATTTGTTGGTGACTTTGCCATTTTCTAATACGACGGGAATGTTGATAGTTTTTGTTTGGCTGTCGTAGGAGATTAATTTTACGGGTCTTTCGGGTCTATTTGCCACACTGAAAAAATCATAATTAAAACCCAAGCGATTTCTGATTCTGGTTTTTGTTTTGATAAGTTTTATAGTATCATCAAGCAGCCCGTTATCAATTCTAAATATTTTTATATATTGGTTACAATCTCTACTAGAATATGTCGCATCCTCAATGCCTAAGTAGTATATCTTATCATTTGCTTTTAAGGTAAATATCTCACTATAGCTCGCTCCATATGATAAAGTATGAATACTGTCGTTGTCATCATAATATAATGAATAAATATCTCCTTTATTCTTAAATTGGTAAAGGCACTTAAAAGAAAACCATGTTCCTCCTGTCCAAGTATTCCAATTATATATTCGAAACAAACTATCTTCAGATAAAACAATATTAAATTCAAAACTATCCGTTAATGATTTGAAGGGATAGGTTATAGTCTCAGGAAAATATTGAGTATAAAAATTCAACGTTTTTAAAAATGTTTTGTTTTGTATTTCAAGAGAATCATAATTATTCTTTCCATGGAACTCTAATATCTTCATATATTCATTCCTTAAATTAATTTCCATCTCCTCACACGATAAAGTTTGTGCACTCGAAAACTTTGCAGTAACAAATATTAAAAGATATAATATAATGTGTTTCATTTTTTTAGTAGTCAGTAAACAGTAGTCAGTGGTCAGTGCCTCCTCGATAGCTATCGGGACGGCGTCAGCAACTGATTACTGACTACTGACTACTGACTACTGACTACTGTTTACTTTTTATACAATTCCAAATTCTTCTTACTCAATCTTTCTATCACTTGGTCACTCACTTGCTGCATCAGTTTGGGGTGCATGGTATAATAATCGAATGTTTTGCGGAAGACTGCTGAATCAACTTTGTGTTTTTTATATACCACACTATAATAGTCGATGGCCATTTGGCGTTCGGCTGAACGGTCTTGACTACCGCTGTTGGCCACGATTCCTTCACTTAGATAAATGTCTTCCATTACTTCGGTCATTTTTTCGGGTTGAAGTAAATCACTGGGCACATCCGTTTCAGTATCGCACGATGCGAAAATTAGAATGATGAATAAAATAATTTCAAGTTTCATTGGTGTGCAAATTTCGTTTAGTTTTGTTCGATATTTCAAAAATAGATGGAAGAAATTATTATTGATGCAAACATAAGCAAAGAAAAACGCTACGAAAGCCTTTTGCCACAAATATCTTCGCTGATTGTTGGAGAAAAAAATATTGTGGCTAACATGGCCAATATTGCTGCGGCTCTGCACCAAACATTTGGATGGTGGTGGGTCGGTTTTTATTTGATTGATAAGGAAACGAATGAACTGGTACTCGGTCCATTCCAAGGTCCTATCGCCTGTACCCGCATTAGCAAAGGCAACGGTGTATGTGGCACGGCATGGGAGCAAGCACACATTATTATAGTGCCCGATGTGGACGCATTTCCCGGACATATAGCCTGCTCAGCTGCAAGCAAAAGTGAAATTGTACTGCCCCTTATTTTAAATACCGAAGTACTTGCAGTTCTTGATGTTGACAGCGAGCACCTAAATTATTTTGACGATACCGATAGCAAATGGCTGCAAAAGGTTGTTGATTTGCTGACAAAAAACCAACTCTGGAATTTATGAGCAAAAAAGTTTGGTGGATTATCATCATCGCCTCTTTGGGATATTTCGTTGATATATACGACCTAATCCTTTTTCAAGTGGTAAAGAAAGACAGTCTTAAGGCACTTGGAATTACTGATGCTGCGGAATTGTTCCAATGGGAAACCTATCTGTTCAATTTTCAGATGACGGGAATGTTGATTGGCGGATTGCTTTGGGGAATATTGGGCGATAAAAAAGGAAGAATAAAAGTTTTGTTTGGTTCTATAGTGGTGTATTCACTGGCAAATATTTGCAACGCATTTGTGACCAATGTGGAAACGTATGCGGTTTTCCGTTTGCTTGCAGGCATAGGATTGGCGGGCGAGTTAGGTGCAGGTATTACACTAGTGGTCGAGACCATGCACAAAGACAAACGTGGTTATGGCACCATGATTATCGTAACTTTTGGAGCATTGGGTGCAGTAGTGGCTTCAATGGTGGGCAAAGAGGGCGACCATATAGCACAAGCTTTTAATATAAACATGCAAGGATGGCAGGTTACCTATATAGTGGGGGGGGTATTGGGATTGTTATTGTTGGCACTTCGGGCTGGTGCTTATGAATCGGGAATGTATAAGGGGTTGGAAACTACCAAAACCAAACGCGGAAGTTTTGCCCTGTTATTCACCAAAAAGAATTTCCCAAAATATTTACGATGTATTCTTATCGGACTTCCTATATGGTTTGTAGTAGGAATACTTATAGCTTTTAGTGAAAAATTCGCAGCTTATGTGGGCGTAACCGGAGGTATTGTAACGGTTGGCAAATGTGTCATGTATAGTTATATCGGTTTATCGGTGGGTGATTTGTTTAGTGGATTGTTTAGCCAATGGTTTCGCAGCAGGGTGAAGGTGGTTACGGGATATATTATATGTTTGGCACTGGCATTTATATATTATATACACATGAGCGATGTTACCGTAGATATGTTTTATTTTATGTGTTTTTTGCTTGGTGCGTCCACAGGTTTCTGGGCATTATTTGTTACAATTGCCAGCGAACAATTTGGCACGAATATTCGTAGTACGGTAAGTAATACGGTTCCTAATTTTGTACGCGGTGCCACAGTCCCAATGACAATGGGTTTTCGTAAACTAACGGAAGAATTTGGAATTTATCCCGCAGCGATTACAATTGGGGTGATAGCGATATCATTGTCATTATATGGAATATTAAAAACGGATGAAACATTTAGTAAAGACCTAGATTATTTAGAGGAATAAAAAATAGTAGACAGTAGTCAGTAATCAGTAGTCAGTGCCATTCGGCGTCAGCTACTGACCACTGATTACTGACCACTGATTACTCATATGAAAATTATAATAATATACACCCTCCTCCTCCTCAGCAGTTGCTGCTATCATATAAAGCCGCCTGCCAATGTGGGGAAATTGAAAACCGCTACGGTTGATTATATAGAAAACAAAGCCACACAGGTAGCACCAACTTTAAGCAATGTATTGACAGAAAAACTCAAAAACAAAATAGCGAATGAAACTTCGTTGAAGATTGTAAACGAAAAAGGAGATTTGCATTTTACAGGGAAAATTACGGATTATAAAGTAAGCAATGCCGCACTAAGCGGTGGGGCCACACAGCAAGTAGCACAGCAACGTTTGACTATTACAGTGCAAATGAAATGCGTAAACACACTAGATCCCAAACTCAATTTCGATCAAAGCTTCACCCAGTTTGCGGATTTTCCGGCCAGTCAAAGTCTGTCTGCTGCCGAAGCAAAACTGATTGCAGATATAACAGATTTATTGGCTCAGGAGATTTTTAATAAGGCGTTGGTGAGCTGGTAAATTAATTACGAATGGGGAATTACGAAAAAGCTGGACTTTGTAAAAAAAAATTGTCATGCTATGTTAGTCGGTTGTGTGACCCCATCGGGGTCAAAGGTTTATAGCCTTGTTGTTTTTTATAAACCTGCGACCCCGATGGGGTCGAACATTGTTGGAATATATGATACCAAATTTAAAGCAAAAATTCGTAATTGAATCCGCCGCGGCGGACGTAATTCCCCTAAGCTTCATTCTCATAATAAATCTTATAATACTTTCTCCCATCTTTCTCCACACCTTGTTCTATCATTTCTTTGTTGCCGTGGATATAGATATGGAAATTTTTGTCGAGCTTTAGGACGCTTTTGAAGATGCGGGTTTGCTTTTTTACCGCGGGGGCTGATATATCAAAACTATCGGGGACCTTGAGTTCGTGGTTTTCACGGTATGTTTCATCATAGGTTCTGAAAGATTCTATAATACTTTTGTGTTGGAATACTTCTTTTTCAAATTCTTTTTTGTCGAACTTTTCGTGGTTCTGGAAATATTCTACGGAGCGATTTAATAAATCAATTTGGTCGGCCTTGGTTACTTCAAAATCTTCGGAAACTTGTTTGGTTACATAGCTTTTGGCGATGCTTAAAAACTGGTTTGTTTGGTGAAAATCATTGCTCACTTGGGTGAGACCTAAAAATGTTTCTCTCCAATACAGTGCCTCCTCTCCCCTATTTTGATTATCTATAATCTGCACCACAAATCCTTCTTTTTCATTGGTGTCATATATAATACATCCTTTCTCAAATTTATTGATATCAATTCCCTCTTTATAGGCAATGGAAAATTCATTTTTTTGTTGGTGTACTTCAAAAAAACCACTTTTTATTTCTGTTTTAAAAATGCCGATGGCGTTTACTACTTTATTATCAATCTCACAATTCTCGAAATGGCAAACATATAATTCTCCTGGTTTCACTTTTGGGTGAATAGAACTCTCAAATAAATGTTTGGCAATATGTTCGGATGTTTTATGAAAATCAGGCCCGTTGGCAAAATATTCTGAAACATAATTATATACCTCATTAAATTTTAAATCGTTGGCATGGGTAAAGCAATATTTATCATATACCGCATTAAACCTCCCCAAAAAATATTCCTTCAACCGAGCAGAAAGATCAATACCCAACTCCATTTCCTTTTTCGACAGAACCATTTCATCGCCCTGGTTTTTGTTCCCTATAAAATGAACGGATATATTTTTTAATGTACTGGTGCTTAGGTTCATTGATAGTTCTGTGCTGTAAAATGAGAGGCAAAAATAAGGGGATGAGGTTTTATTGGGAGATAAATTTTAGAATTTTGGGGAATTGGGTTATATTTGTGCTTCGTACTTCAAAATAGAAATTTATATTTATTGCCGCAAACAATTTTCATATCATACTCTTGGGCTAATTCAAATATAGCAGACCATATTGATTCAGCTTTTGCACCAACTGGTATCAATATTAAAAGAGATGTCAGAGAAATCCCTTATAAAGGCAGTATTAAAGAGTATATGAAGGAGGTTCGGTCTACAGATTTTGTTCTGCTTATCATTAGTGACGATTTCTTAAAATCCCCAAATGCTATGTTTGAAGTTCTTGAATTAATTAAAGATGAAAATTTCAAAGAGAAAATCCTTCCAATAATCGTTGCTGGTGCCAAGATTTATAAACCAGAAGAGCAACTTGAATATATCCAATATTGGGATGAAAAGTATAAAGATTTAGAACTAAAATTAAAATCAGTTAAGGTTACAGATTCTATTGAATTGTATAAAGATTTAAAACATTATGAAAACATCAGAACGTCAATTGCTGAATTCTTGACTATCATTAGTGACTCTAAAAATTCCAGTTTTTCCGAACTTGTTTCTGATAGATTCAAACAGATTTTTGACTATTTAGGTGTTTCAGATAAAGTTTTGGTAGATGAAATAATTGCTTTAGACGAATTTAAAACGGAAGAAGAATTAGATATTGAAATGGATAGATTAGAATTAAAATATCCAAAGAATTCAAAAGTATATTTTGTTAAAGGACATTATGCCTATGCTAAAAATCATATTGAAAAATCAATTCATTTTTACAAAAAATCTATTGAATTTGACCCACTATTTGGAGCAGCGTATTACAATTTAGGGTGTAATTATGAAACTTATAAAGAAGATTTTGCAGAGGCGAAAAAGTTATATGAAAAAGCTGTTGAGTACGAGCCAAGAAATGCTAGAGCTTACGCTAATTTAGCTGGCTTGTATTCAACTAGATTTGCTAATCCTGACAAGGCAAAAGAATTGTTAGAAATTGCTCTTCAGATAGATCCGTTTTATGCAGTTGCTCATTATGATTTAGCTTTAATTTATCATCGTGACCTTATTAATTATGAACTAGCGATATATCATTATGAATTTGCTATTCGAATAAAAAAAGATTTTATAGATGCAAAGCATAATTATGGAATGTTACTTTGGAAAGAATTCAAGAGGTTTTCGGATGCTAAAAGAGAATTTCAGGAAATTTTGGAAATAGACCCAGTATCAAAGAACACCCTAAATCAACTTGCTAATTTATATGAAATAGAATATAAGCATTATAAATCAGCAAAATTATACTATGATAGGTTTATACAAATAGAACCTAATTTTGCATATGAATATTATGATTATGCACTTTTTCTGCTTTCTCATTTTAGTTCAACTGAGAAGGAGTTAGCTAGTAAATACTATAATATAGCTTGCTCAATGGATGAATCATACAAATCAGAGCAAATGGAATTATTGCTAAAGCCATAACAAAAAAATAATCCCCTCCATTTGTCCAAATTACCTAAACTTGTTTGTCATTAGCATACAACAATTAAAAAACAATATAATATTATGAAAGATTGTCTTCTCTTAACCCAACTTGCAGGTTAAACCTATACCATCGCCACCACCTTCAACTCAATCCCAATTGGGGTAGGCAAGCAATTTATTTCAAGCGTGGTTCTGCATGGGGGATTTTCGGCAAAGTATTCAGCCCAAAGTTTGTTGTAGATGGGGAAATCATCTTTCATATTGGTAAGGTAAACCGTTACATCTATAATATTATTCCAACTGCTGCCAGAATCTTCGAGGATATATTTCACATTTCTGAAAACCGAATGGCATTGGGCGGCGATATCGTAGCTGGTGATATTTCCTTCGGCATCGAGTTCCACACCGGGAATTTTTTTGGTGCCACGCTCACGAGGGCCCACACCTGAGAGGAAAAGAAGGTTGCCCACACGGCGGGCATGCGGGTATAAACCCACTGGCTCAGGGGCTTTGCCCGATTCGAAAGAATGTTGTTCCATTGTTGAAAATTATTAAACCCGTAGGTATTACTTTTGTGCCGCAAATTAAAACATAACGCACACATGAAAAATTTAAAATTTATTTTAGTTCTGGCTCTCGCAGCCTCCACGCTTCTGTTCTCCTGTAAATCAGGCAAGAAAGAAGGTAACGACCTTTTCGTTAAAAACTACGACAGTCTGAAGACAGTCCTCGCCTCATTTGATGCTGACCTTGTGAAAATGAAGGACGACATGAAAAAAATGAACGACGAGAAAATGAGCTGTAAACCAAAGAAAGGTAAAGAGAAAGAATGCGATTCGTTGAAAAAATCATGTGCTGATATCATGACCAGTTTAGAGAGCTATTATAAAGAATATAAGGATGCGGTGGCCAAGTCGGAAACCAAAGCAGCCGAACTGAAAGCCATGAAAGAAAAGGCAGACAAAGGCGATAAAGAAGTAACGGAAGAAAAAGTAAAAGCGGCTTATGAAGAAGCTTCTGCTGAATTAGGTTCATCTATTACTAAGTTTGACCCAAAAAATGAGGAGTCTTGTTTCAAAACAGAATGGAAACACTGCGATGCAAATTGCAATGCTTGCGAAGGCATTTGTGAAGGAGAAAAAGCAGAAGGCAAAGAAACAAAAAAAGATAAATAATCATATAATATGAATCATCCAAAAAAAGCAGCCAATTATTTTATAAGGCTGCTTTTTTTGTATAATATAAAACCATGCAACATCCAAACTCCAACGAATCCGTCCCCTCAACCAAAAAGAAAATCATCGTACTCGGCTCAGGCCCCAACCGCATAGGCCAAGGCATTGAGTTCGACTATAGCTGTGTACACGGACTAATGGCTGCACAAGAATGCGGCTACGAAGCTATTATGATAAACTGTAATCCTGAAACAGTGAGTACAGATTTTGATATGGCCGATAAATTATATTTCGAGCCTGTATTTTGGGAACATCTGCGTGAAATAATTTTGCACGAAAAACCAGAAGGTGTTATAGTACAACTCGGTGGACAAACTGCTTTAAAGCTTGCTAAGAAATTGGAAGAACATGGCGTGAAAATTATCGGTACTTCTTATAAAGATATGGACCTCGCCGAAGACCGCGGTTTGTTCAGCGACCTATTAAAAGAATTGGGAATTCCATACCCACAATATGGTGTTGCCGAAACTGCTGAGGAAGCAATAAAAGTTGCCAAAGTTGTAGGATATCCCGTACTCGTTCGCCCCAGTTATGTGCTTGGCGGACAAGGAATGAAAATCGTGATCAATGATGAAGATTTGGAGCAGGCTGTTATAGGTTTGATGGGCGAGCTACCAGGCAATCGTGTACTCATCGACCATTTCCTCGACCGTGCAGAAGAAGCAGAAGTTGATTGTATATGCGATGGCGAGGATGTACATATAATAGGTGTGATGGAACATATAGAACCTGCTGGAATACACAGCGGAGATTCATCAGCGGTATTGCCCCCGTTCACGCTCAATGCCGGCGTAGTAAAAACCATGACGGATTATGCTGTAAAACTTGCACATGCTATCAATGTTCGCGGATTATTGAATATACAATTTGCCATTAAAGATAATTATGTATATGTGATAGAAGCCAATCCCCGTGCGAGTCGTACCGTGCCTTTCATCGCAAAAGCTTATCAAGTTCCTTATATAAATATTGCAACGCAAGTAATGCTTGGTGCCAAGAAATTGAAAGACTTTAATATCATGCGTAAACTGGAAGGATTCGCTATAAAAGAACCAGTTTTCTCCTATAATAAATTCCCCGAAATAGAAAAAGAACTCGGCCCCGAAATGAAATCGACAGGCGAGGCGATATTGTTTATTAAAGATTTATACGATCCTTATTTTAGACAATTGTATAAAGAGAAGAGTATGTATTTGAGTAAGTAGGAAACAATGATGAGTGAATTATAAATGATGAATGGTTAATGGTTAATGCGAGTTTGATTATAAATCTATCTTATGTTCATATTACTTTTTAGTTTTTTGCTCGTAGGGATATCAGCTCTCACTATACACACTAGTAAAAATGTAAGTACTAAAAGAAATAGAATTTTAGTTTATATTTTTTTTTCTGGAATTGTTTTATTTGCTACTATACCGATAAGTCAAGCATTAAGTGTCGGAGAGAAAGGTGATAATTTTGGAATGTTGGAAATAAATTTGTTTACCCAATGGGTTTTTATTTTGATAGGAATTCGATTGCTATTTATTAAGGAAATATATGTTCTGTTCAGAATTTTAGTAATGCTATATATATGGTTCGTATTGTTTAGTTATATTCTGTGGTTGTATTTACTTTTGCGGTATAAGTGAGTTCTTAACGCTTTAAAGGTAGAGCGAAATAAATAGTTGTACTTCCTACGCTTCAACCTCCATTTTCAACGACCTACGCAATTTCCTGATTAATACCTAACTTGCAATCTTATATTTGAGGTTCACATTACAAAAAAACCACTTTGTTATGAGCTATAGAAATTCTTTTTTTGCTTGTATTGTTATCATACTTTTTGCTTCGTGTGGAAGTAAGGAAACACCCATTAAGCCTGAGACCAAAAGCATGACCGAGGCTGTTTACGCATCGGGAGAGGTGATACCGGCGGGCAATTACAAATTATATTCTTTGGTGGATGGGGTGCTGATGAAAAAATTGGTGACTGAAGGTGATATGATAAGCAATGGCCAAACCTTATTTGAATTGGATGCGGATGTGCAGGAGTTTAGGAGGGCGAATTCGCAGCAATCTTATAATACAGCTGAACAAAATTATGGACCTTTATTGGATGAACTTTCTATACAAATGCAATCGGCTGAAAATAGATATAAGCAGGATTCTATTAATTTTATTCGTTATGATAATCTAAGAAAAAATGATGCGATTGCTACGATAGAATTTGACAAAGCAAAATTACAATTACAAAATTCTAGGAATGAATACTTGCTGATTAAGAAAAGATATATAAGAACAAAGAATCAATTATCACTGGAACTGAATAACGCCAGAACCCTATTAAACATTAATGAGAGCGACCGCAGTAAGTATAATATCAAATCACTTGATGGTGGTAAAGTTTATGAAATATATAAAGAAACGGGAGAACTTATTCGTCGCTACGAACCGGTAGCTATGATAGGAAATCCGAAGCAGATGGAAATAAAGATGATGGTGGAAGAAGAAGATATTTCCAAAATAAAAATTGGTCAAGAAGTAGTGATAAAGATTGATGGATTTACGGATAAAGTATATAAAGCCAAAGTGAAAAGTATATATCCGAGTATCAATAAACAAGAACAAGCTTTCCGCGTAGATGCAATACTAATCGATGCTCCAGCGAATATATATCCTGGTCAAAGTGTGGAAGCTAATATTATAATCAATCAAAAGAAAGATGTATTGTGTGTGCCGAAAAACTATATACAAGGAAAGGATACAGTTTGGGTAATGAAGAATAATGAAAAGACCGCGGTGAAAATAAATTCAGGAATTTCTGATATAGAATGGGTAGAAATATTATCGGGAATTACTAAAAATGATGAGTTGGTAAAACCACCGAAAAAATAATGAAGCTGGGCATCAATTTAAAAATTGCCAAAACACATTTGCTGGCCAAAAAGAAACAGACTTTGGTGGCCATGCTCGGCGTTACCTTTGGTATTGCTATGTTCACGCTCATGATTAGTTTTATGACGGGCGTGAACAATCTTTTGGAAGATACCATGCTAAGTGCTTCTCCCGATATTCATATATATAATGATATAAAACCAGTAAAAAATTCCATCTTGGACGAGTATTATAACAATGATAAAAGTCATTTGAATATTACCCACCACCAACATGTAAAAGACCAACAACGAAATCTTAAAAACGGTTGGGAAATTATATCATACTTAAAGAAAGATAATCGTATTAAAGGAACTTCTGCACAGCTTTCTACTCAGGTGTTTTATAGGCAGGCAAGCATTGAAATGAATGGTTTGCTCTCAGGTGTTGATATAGAAGAAGAAGACAAACTTTTTGAACTCAGTAAAAAGATGAAATCAGGCAGTTTGGAAGATTTAAAAAATACTTCTAATGGTGTGATTATGGGAGTGGGACTTGCAAGAAAACTAAATGTAAAAGTAGGAGATAAAATAAATGTTTCTACACCACTTGCAACGGGTCAGCGATTAAAAATTGTGGGAATATTTGGAATGGGTGTAGCAGCGATAGATAATACTAAGTGTTATACAAATTTGCCAACCGTACAAAAACTATTATTGGTCGACCCAAACTATATAACTGATATCAACGTAAAACTCACCGACCACCGTGATGCCAAGCCCATGGCGGGCGACCTCGAAAAACAACTCGGGTATAAATGCGAAGATTGGGAAACATCCAATGCTACTATATTAATTAGTTTTACGATTAGAAGTATATTAACTTTTGTAGTGGTAACTACTTTATTAGTGGTTGCAGGATTTGGAATATATAATATCATGAACATGACCATCTATGATAAAATGAAAGATATTGCTATACTAAAAGCCACTGGTTTTTCGGGTGGTGATATAGTAAGAATATTCTTAAGTCAATCGCTTATCATTGGCTTCCTTGGTGGACTTTCAGGCATACTGCTGGGATTAGGATTGTCTTATGCATTATCGAAAGTTCCTTTTGATGGCGGAGAATTTTTAGCCATAGACCATTTACCAATTACCTTCGATATCAAGTATTATATACAAGGAATTTTATTCGGATTGGCAACAACCGCTTTTGCAGGATATTTCCCAGCCAAGAAAGCATCGAAAGTAGATCCAGTAAAAATAATCAGGGGATAATATGGACACGGTTTTAAAAGCAGAAAATATCATCAAATATTTTAATGAGCCCGAGCCATTCGAGGTTTTGAAGAATATCACTTTTGAAGCGAAGAAAGGGGAATTCCTTAGTCTTGTGGGAAAATCGGGTTGTGGGAAATCAACACTGTTATATATACTTTCTACACTTGATACCGATTATAAAGGAACACTCGTAATCAATGGAGAAACACTCACCGGAAAAACGCAAAACGAACTCGCCAAATTTCGCAATTCACATATAGGTTTTGTATTCCAGTTTCACTTTTTATTACCTGAATTTTCCTGTTTGCAAAACGTAATGTTACCAGCATTGAAACTTGCAAAATATTCTCCCGAAGAAGTGGAACATCGTGCCATAGAAAAACTAAAGCTATTGGGTGTTGATGAACAAGCACTCAAACTCTCCTCCAAGCTTAGCGGCGGCCAGCAGCAGCGTGTAGCCATTGCCCGTGCATTAATCAACGACCCAACTATTATAATGGGCGATGAACCAACAGGAAACTTAGATACAGAAAATACAAACAATGTATTTAATATATTAAAAGAACTGGCAAAGGATTTTGGACAAACTATTATAGCCGTTACGCATGATAAAGAATTTGCTAGTAATACAGATAGGATTATTGAGATGGCGGATGGAAGGATACTTTAATTACGAATTAATCCGCCGCGGCGGAACGAATTACGATTGAGAATGACAGATTGGGTAAAAATTATGATGGTTTTTGTGCCGGTGCTTTGTCTCCTTGGGCTTTTGTTACTTGTTACAGTTCTGACTGGTAATGAGGTAAACAATAAGACACACAGAAGATTGGTTTATATATTCTTTTCTGGAATTATTTTGCTTGCTCTAATTCCTTTGCTCCAATTATTATGTGTAGGAATGGACGCAAAAGGTTTATTTCCTTCAATAGTAGTGTACACAAATTTGTTTACGCAATGGCTATTTGTTTTGATTGGAATTAGGTTATTATTTGTGAGAGAAGTTCACCCGCTTTTTAAAATTATTATCGTTTTATATAGTATTTTTATTGGATTTGCTTATCTTATTTTATGGGTGTACACTCATGGCGATGGCCCTTTTTCAGGTCCATGGAATTAAACATTTTTAGTGGATTTAAAAACAAAAATTAATGTTCGCTATAGCAGTATCTATGAATTTTGACAAAATCTTTTACAGTACAATTTAAGTACTTTCTAATTGGATTTTATGACAAAAGTATTCTATATAATTCAATATTTTCATTGTATAGAATCTTCATTAGTGTATAATGAAGTTAATCTTTGGATAGATTGATTAAATATATAATTAGGAGTATATATTTCACCTATTGTCATAATATTAAATCCGCGTTTTTTTGCTAACCCTTCTCGAATTAGCTTTTCATATTCTTCAGCGGCTTTAACAAAAGCATCTACTTGCTTATTGTCAGAGGATTTAGGTTGAATAAAATCTTCTAGTCTTTCTGAAATGTTGTTTTCCATTTTTTTAAATAAATTTTCTAGTATGTAAAAAATTGAACTGATCCCTTGTATGCGGATGTATAGATAATTGCATTTTATTAGTGTAATCTCGTAAAAATTCATAGTACGAGCGAATCAGAGTCTTCAATTCAGGGTCTTTCTCAAAGTCTTCAATCTTTAATTTCATATCTCTGAGTGCTTGCATATTTATTGGTCTTGCGTGGGATTTCCATTTTGAAGTATCACCTAGGTCTTTTGCAATACTCTCTGCCCTAATTTCTTTCTCTTTTTGTGTTACTGATTGTCCAATCAACTCAGGTGTTGTCTCATGTGCTATCCAATTTCTAAATTTATACTTTACTAACCAATTCTTTAATAAGTCAATGGTTAAATCTCTAGCTTGCTCATATCCTCTTAACTCTGCCAAATCGAAATCCTTCAAGATTAAAAATTCAGCATTTGTCAATGTGCCATTGGGATTACCATCTATTGGTTTAGCTTTGTCAAGCAATTCTTTTACCTTATCTAAATATCCCAAAGCTGCAACCCACCGACCATCTTTGTTTTGAACTTGAGGATCAATTGGCCCCATAACAGAATAGTAATCCATATATATATTATCACCACTCATACAAAATATCGTTCCAGCACTATATGCATAGTCAGGCACTATAAAATTTACATTGTTGTAATGATGTCTCAGTATATTAACATAAACATCAACAGCATGGGCACTGCCCCCAGTTGTAGTTAAAATAATATAAATAGTATCTTTTTTCTCCTTGGTTTTTGCAAGTCCTTCAATTACTCCTAAAACCTTAGGTGAAACTCCTTCATGAATTGCTCCTGTAAATGACATTACATCAGATGAAAGATACTGTTCTAGTCTCTCTAGTCTTCTTGTTAATTCCTCTTTAAGAAGGCTGTCATTGGGATTAAAATCAATACTCATTCTACAATTTTTATTGCTGTAATAATTATGCAAAGATACTAATTTTTACGAGTAAGTTTATAAACTCACTCTTAACATCTTATTACCAATCTTGCAAAAGTAATTCTTTTGGACCAGGGTGCTTAACGTAAGTTCATTGATAGCCATGTTAAAAAGTAATCAAAAATTCCTCTACAACCTTCCCCCCAATAATATGTTCTTCTACAATCCGCTCCACATTCTCCGGTTTTAAATGGCCATAGTATTCGCCACCGGGATATATAACAACGCTGGGGCCAAAGTCGCAGGCATCGATGCAGCCGGCACGTTGGGCACGTACTTTTCCTTGCAGTCCTTTTTCGCGTAGTACACGGCGAAATTCAGCAACCAGTTCCAAACCGCGTTCTTGTCCGCAGCACACTTTGCCTTCCGCTTTTTGGTTGGCACAGATAAATATATGATAGTCGAAACGCATTTTTAGTGGTCAGTAAACAGTAGTCAGTAGTCAGTAGTCAGTAAACAGTGGTCAGTAAACAGTGGCCGGTTGAATCCAATTTGCAAAGCAAATTGTGTGGCCGCCGCCGCAAGGCACTGACCACTGTTTACTGACTACTGTTTACTAGTATAAAAAAACCCGCTACCGAAGCGGGCTGGTTGTGTTGGCAAACTCATTTGTTATTTTTACCTGGCTATCTCGGTTCTAACAAGACAGATATTTTTGGGCTTAAAAATCGTCAACGGCACGGTTAATTTTTTTGGCTTCGGTCATTTCAAAATCGCTTGTGAATTCTACCGTTACAAAATCTATATTGGGATCATCGTAATCGGTGAGGGTAAGCCTCACTTCTTCTATATTGTTCCATATTAGTTCGTAGGCATTTGTTAAGTCGAATATACTGGTGGCTTTTTCAAACTTGCTTTCCAATATATATTTCATATCCGATTTCTGTGCTTTGGGAACCACCATTCTTACTTTCACCAAACGACCTGCAGGATTGAACCAATAATATATATTTTTGCAAAACACTGTACCTATTGTCATATCATCATCTTGCAAATAATACGCATTGGTATCTTCTTTCATTTTAGCTTTCACAAAAGTGGGAGCTACACCATTTATCAAAATAGAATCTTTAACTGCACCCCATTTTATTTCACGAAATTTGGGACAATTAAATGTACTGGGTTTTGTTTCAACAGGTTTCTTTTTGTGGGATTGTGTTTGTGCTGTTATGCTGCTTGATGCAAATAACAATATCAATAAGGAAGGAAATATTTTTTTAAGCATGGGGGTTTTACATTTAAAATTTCAGTAGGCAAAAGTAAATGGGATATGTGTTAGCAATATGATAAAGGGCTGATTGTTTTTCAACCACACATTGTGGGGTGTCTATTTAACCATACAAATACCAAAGAATTATGTTTGGAAATGCCGCAGCAAATCAAGCATCTTTGCGGTTATATTAACAACATAATTATTTGATGGAAGCATTTGAAAACACCTCGGGTATTGAGATAGACCGGATTTACAAAACAGCTAAACAAAATACCGAAGATGCGGGGGAGTTCCCCTACACA
>JAYVCI010000248.1:0-21825 GCA_043750035.1 Chitinophagaceae bacterium | reverse complement strand
CACAGCTCCAATTTTTTCTTGCAGCATCCCGAAAAGTTTTATATGCAATACATCATTCATTACGCAAATATAAGTTTAATTGCGGCAATACCAAGGCCGATAGCGAGCAAGCGTTTAATCCAAATTTCTTGTGCTTTGCTGCTGCCCCACCATGCACCTAGTAAGCCGCCAACAATTACAACACACAATAACATATAAGTTTCTATGGTAAGTGCCTTTTCAATATTTGGCCAGCCTTTATCATTCAATAACCCTGCAAGGGAATTTACTAAAATAAATAAAGCCGAAACTGCCGCGGTTTGTTTTGCATTGGCCCATCCAAAAAGTAATATAATCGGACTTAATATAATCCCACCACCAATACCAAGCATGCCCGACAGAAATCCTATAATACTTCCAATAAGCAACGCGATATATATATTCAATTCTAATTTTATATTTTTGAAGGGCGAAGGAATCCCGCTCAACCTAACAACGGGCAACAATAAAATGATTCCCAATATTCTTTTATATAATACGGGATCCAAATGAATGCCGCCACCAATATAGGCAAAGGGAATAGAAGCCAATGCAAAGGGATAAAACAATTTCCAATTGAAATATTTCTTTATATAATATTGACTAAACGAAATAGTTGAAACAGCTATATTTAAAATTAAAGCCGTAGTTTTCATATAATCTGTAGGCAATGCCCATATAGCCATCACAGCCAAATAACCACTTGCACCGCCATGTCCCACCGATGAGTATAATATTGAAACGAGTCCAATTAGTATAATCATATATATATCGAAATGTGAAGGCATAGTATATTAATTAATCCAATGTACTTCTACTAAATCGCCTATATTTTTTACTTCTACATCTTCCGAAATACATACCAAACAATTGGCCAATGCGTACGAGTGAAGTATATAAGATTCTTGTCCTTCAAGAATTTCAACACATTTATCATCAGCTACAGCTTTTAGAAAATGTGTTAATCCCTTTTTCTTTGTATATGAATTTTTAAGTGGCAGATAAGATTTTTTTATCTCTGCATTTTGAAATCCCATCTTCGATTTTAATGCTACGGAAACATATTCATAAAAACAAGTAAGTACCGATGCGGGATTACCTGGCAATCCAAAAACTAATTTATTTTCTTTAGTGCCAAAGTATAATGGTTTTCCAGGTTTCTGTTTAATGTTGTGAAATACTTTCTGCACGCCAGCCTTTTCTAACATAGGTACTACATAATCATAATCACCAACCGATACGCCACCTGTTACCAAAAGTATATCAACTTTTTCAAAAGCTATTTGTATATGATTATATAATAATTCCGGCTTATCAAGAACATGTATAATATATATAGGTTCTATTCCAAAACTATGCAAAGCGGCTATCAGCAAGGGCTTGTTAGAATCATATATACTTCCTTGTTTCAATTCTAAACCCGGTTCTATCACTTCGTTTCCTGTGGTAATAATAGCCACTTTGGGTTTATTATATACCACAACTTCTGTAATACCCAAACCTGTTAAATGTCCCACAGCAGCAGGAGTAATTAATTGTCCTTTAGCAAAAGCTATGGCATCTTTTTGTATATGAGAACCGACCAATCGTACATTGGTTCCTTGCTTAATTGGCAAGGGAGAAAAAGATATATTTTCGTTAGAAATCGTTGCATGCTCTTGCATAATAACTGTATCTGTTCCTTCGGGTACAGACGCTCCAGTAAAAATACGAATTGCAGAATTCGGTGCTATTATATTTGTATAATTTCCACCCGCTGCAACTTCTCCGCCTAATGTAAATATGTTTGTATTTTCTAAGTCGCTAAATCGAATAGCATATCCATCCATTGCACTTTGATTGAAAGGTGGAAGAGCAAGTGGAGAATATATATTTTCAGCAGCCACAAATCCACAAGCATCAACAATACCAAACTTTACCGAAGTTAACGGTGGTATATGTTGTTTGATAAATTCTATCGCTTCAGTAACGCTAATCATTATATATATATATATTTATCCGCCTATGGAAATCATACTGCGATTTTCCATTTCATTACTCAACTGTTGACCACCTAGCATGGCAAATTTCGATTTCACATTTTGTATAATAAGCGGGCGAATATCTTCACCTCTTCTATATGCACCAAGCAAATCAGTTTCAGTTTGCGAGAACAAACAATTTTTCATTTTGCCATCTGCGGTTAAGCGTAATCTATTACAATCGCTGCAAAAAGGTTCTGTTACGGTACTAATTACTGCAAAGGTTCCGGCAAATCCTTTCGCTTGATATTTTTTTGCAGTATCATGTGGATTGTCCTGCAATTTTTCTATATCATACTTTGCAGAGATTTGGTTTATCATTTCTTTATAAGTATATACTTTTTCGTGGTCCCATTCATTTCCTTTAAAAGGCATAAATTCAATAAAACGCACATGTACTGGCAAGTTTCGGGTAAGTTCTACAAAATCGCAAACTTCAGTTTCATTCATACCTTTCATTACCACCGCATTTAATTTTACATGAAAATCGTGGTGAATTAATTTTTCGATATTGCCAATTACTTTACTAAAAGCATCAACCCTCGTTATTTCTTTAAACTTGTCTTTATCTAAAGTATCCAAGCTAACATTAATGGAACGCAAACCAATTTCTTCAAAACATTGTATATATTTATCAAGGAAAACACCATTGGTTGTAATCGCCAATTTGAGTGGCAACTTTCCAATCTTGTTAAAAATATGCAGAGCATCTTTGCGTACAAGTGGCTCACCACCAGTGAAGCGTATTCTATCAATTCCCAACTCAGAAAATATTTGTATAATACCTTCAATCTCATCGGCCTGCATGAGGTGTGGCGATGGATGGTTGATTTCGCCAAACGAAGCCACGCAATATTGGCAACGAAAATTACACGCATCCGTAAGCGAAACCCGCAAATAATTGTGGGCTCTGCTAAAGTTGTCTGTAAGGCTATTCGTGTCAGTCATTTAGAAATAAGAGGCAAATAATTTGATAGGCAAATTTACGATATTGAATCCAAATTTTACAAGATTTATAAAATCCTGAAAGTACCTTATGATTTTGCACCTTATGTTTGCATTAAATTTTGTAAAACCACACTTGAAAAAGATTCTATTTTTGTGCAGCGAATTTCCTCCCGGACCAGGTGGTATAGGCAATCATGGATTTAACCTGATTAAAACTTTGCAGCAAAAAGGGTATACAGTTTCTATTGTTACCAATTTAGAAAATGCCACAATAGAAGAGAGTCGGGATTTTGCCGAAAGAGAAAAACTTGAGATAAATTATATAAATCGTGAAGGAATTTTGCCTGTGCAATTCAGAAGAATTTTTGCGGCTTTTTCTAAAGTTTCTCCTTATCATTATATACTTTGTTCGGGAATGTTTTCACTTTGGATGGGGGGATTATTAAAACTTATTTACCGGAAGAAAAAATATATTGCTATTATACATGGCACTGAAGTAACGGATACCAATGCCATTCATCAAAGGTTTACCAAGTGGGCTTTAAAAAAGTTTGATACTGTTATATCTGTTTCAAAATACACCGAGGAACAAATTGATCCGAAATATGATAAACCCAAATATGTGATAATTCCCAATGCTATTTCTGTAGCTGATTTGCAAAAATATATTATAACAGAACCAACTAAATGGAAAGGCAGTCCTTCCTTACTCACAGTAGGCAATGTAACCAGAAGAAAAGGCCAACAGAATATGATAAAAGCACTTCCAGAAATTATTAAAAAATATCCAGAAATTCATTATCATATAGTGGGATTACCATCGAAGAAAACTGAGTTTGAAAAATTAGCCACTGAATTAAACGTGAAAGACTATATTACTTTTCATGGCAAAGTGGATACACAAACATTATATAGTTCGTATCAAAGTTGCGATGTATTTGTGATGCTTAGCGAAAAACAACCTGATGGCGATATTGAAGGTTTTGGAATAGCAATACTGGAAGCGAACTATTTTGGTAAACCAGCTATTGGTGCTACTGGTTGCGGAATAGAAGATGCCATAGACGAAGGAATTACAGGATATAAAGTACCCAATAATAATCCAGAATTAATTGTAGATGCTTTGCAAAAAATTATGGGAAATTATATACATTATCATACCCATGCAAAACGCTGGGCACTAAAACATGACTGGAATGATATAGCAGATAGTTATATAAAATTAATGTGAACAAACCCATTGTAATATTTGACGCAACTAAAACGGGCAACAGAGAAAGTGGCCTCGGTAATTTTTGTTATAATCTAGGCAAAGAGATTTCTTTGTTTAAATCTGAGCGGTTTGAAATACATTTTTTGGTGTATAAAGAGCAATTAAATTTATTTGGCTCTGATAGTAAATATATAGCTTTAAACGCTACCCATAAATTCCCTGTAAATAATTTTAAAGATGCTGCATTGCTGCATGCTTGCTGGCAACTTAGTTCATTGCAGAGTAGGAATAAAAAACTGAAATGGTTATATACTGTTCATGATTTAAACTTTTTGATAAAGTACAAAAACTTCAAAAAAACCTATTATACAAATAGATTTTTAAACAATATAAAGAAAGCGGAAAAGGTTGTATGTATTTCAAACGCTACCAATGTACTATTTGCCGACTTAACCAATGATAATTATGAGGCTGAAATTATATATAATGGAAATTCTTTATCAAATATTGTAGCGGAAAAAAAACCGCAAATAGATTTACCCAATAAATATTTATTTTTTATTGGTATTATATCCCCTAAAAAAAATATAGAAGTTATATTTGAAATATTACAACAAATACCTGAACTAAACCTTGTACTTGCAGGTGAAGCACAAACAATATATAAACAGCAATTGGAACTAAAAGCTGCTCAATTAAATTTGACAGACAGAATTGTATTTACTGGAAAAATAAGTGAAGAAGAAAAGTTGTATTTATATAAAAACTGCGAAGCATATATAAATCCATCTGTGGCTGAAGGCTTTGGTATTCCTGTGGTTGAGGCTATGAGTGTGGGTAAACCATTGGTGTTAAATAATATCCCAGCCTTCAAAGAAATTGCAGGCGATTTGGCATTATATCTAACACCCGAAAACCAAATAAATTTTAAAGGAAAATACCAAACTTATATAGAAAAATTCAATACTACTTCTATTCGTAAAGATATTGAAACTGCTTCGCAAAAATTTTCATGGAAGCATGCTGCTGAGCGTTATATAAGACTATATGAAGCGGTATTATTTGGAATTTAATAATTAATATATAAAGCCAATTTCACCATTCTTAAATTTTAAAATATTCCCCTCTATTTCAACCAACAAACAGCCATATTCATCTATTCCTTTTATAATACCTTTCACTACTTGGTTCTCAATTAAAAAATTACGAGGCTCCGTCATTCCAAAAAGATGTTGTATATAATCTGCTTTCAGTGCCTCAAACTGTCTTGATTTTAATTGCTTATAGCGTTCGTCTATACAATCTGTAAGATTTAGCTGAGAGGCGGCAAGATTATATTCTTTGGCCGTCAATATTTTTAATGAAGTTGCGAATGACAGCTCCGGATAAAAACTTGTTTGGTTCACGTTAAGTCCAAGTCCGATGATGCTGTGTGCGATACTGTTGCCGCTAAGCGTATTTTGGATAAGTATGCCACAAATTTTTTGATTATTTACCATTATATCGTTTGGCCATTTAATAGAAACGCCTTGTAGCATCTCAGTTAAAAAATCGTAAACACCCAAACTAATTGCCATAGACAAGTAAAATTGTTCATCGGCTTTAATTGAAGTAGGATAAAGCACAAACGACATTAAAATATTTTGCCCTGGCATTGAGTGCCAAAATTTTCCCATTTGGCCACGCCCCGTGTGCTGGTATGCGGTGCTAACAGTGAAGCCTTCCTTTACGTGGCCGCTTTTGAGCAGCATTTGTAGCTGATGGTTTGTGGAATCGGTCTCGGGCAAAAAAACTTGCTCGTGACCCACAATTTTTTCGGTGGCAAGTATCATGTTGCAAATGTGTGGTATTTGTATTACATTTTTACACGATATTTGCAAAATATTTAATATTTTTTAGTGAACGGTCAAATCAAACAAGCCCCAAAACAAAATGCCACTCCACAACAACTGTTAGACAGCGTAGTAGAGGGCATGCAGGAAAAGAAAGCAAAGAATATTGTTATTCTTGATATGCTTAATCTCAAATCTGCCCCCGCAGACTATTTCGTAATATGCCACGGAGAATCTAACAAACAAGTGGAAGCTATTGCACGCAGCATCGACGAATTTGTGAAAAAGAATACCGGTGAAGATGCTCTACACATTGAAGGAAAAGAAAATGCCGAGTGGATATTACTCGATTATTTTAATGTAGTGGTGCATGTATTCCAACATGAAAAACGCAACTTTTTCGACATTGAAGGACTATGGGGCGATGCCCGCATTCGCACTATCGAGGATTAATTTCCCAAATCCCATACCGCTGCTAAAGCCATAGCTGCAGTTTCAGTACGCAATATTTGTTTTGATATTAATACAGGGATAAAACCTTTGGCAACTGCCAATGAAATTTCAGTATCATCAAAATCTCCTTCTGGGCCAATTAGCATTATGGTAGGTTTTTGCGTATCAAGTTTTATATATTCTTTGGCTTCGCAAAAAGCTATAATCTTATCGCCATTAAATTCTTGATTTATATATTTATCAAAAGAAATTACGCCCTGTATTTCTGGCAACCAAGGTCGCTTGCATTGTTTTAAGGCTGCAACTGCAATTTTGTGCATACGCTCCAAATTGAGTTTGTTTCTTTCACTACGATTACATTCTATAAAAGATATTTTTGCCACACCCAGCTCTGTTAATTTTTCTAACATCCACTCCATGCGTTCATTGGTTTTTAAAACCGATACTGCAATTTCAAGATTATTTGTAGCGGGTTTATGATATACTACTTTATCTAAAATTACTTGGGTATGTTTGTCGTGAACTGTTTCTATTCTTCCTTCGCCCACCCACCCTTTGCCATTTAACAATATAATACTTTCTCCTTTTTTTATCCGCAATACTTTTGCTCCATGCCACGATTCTTCTGGGCTAAGTGTTATAATAATTCCTTGTTCAAATCCGATAGCTATCGGATCTGAAATATCGGGCGTATAAAATGCAATCATTATAATATTAATCTCTTAACAACATTTTTGCATCTTCAATCAACTTATATACTTTATTTAAGTCAGTACCATCGTACGCATCGCCACGCAAATGACCTTGTTTATCGACCAGCATAAAATATTTGGTATGTAAAAAGAACTCGGGGGTTTTCACTTTCTCTGGTGCATCTAGCAAATAGCTTTTGGTAGCCGTTGTATATAATGCATCTCTTGTCCCCGTTAGGAAAACCCAATTTTTACTGGCATGATGATCTGTAGCATATTGCTTAAGTATATTGGCCGAATCAGTTTCAGGATCAACAGTATGCGATAATATCATTATATCATTCCTATCTTTAAAAGCTGAATCCACCTTCATCATATTTTGGCCCATGGGAACGCATATACTTTGGCAGGTAGTGAAAAAATATTCCACTATATATACTTTCCCTTTCACATCATTCTGGGTAAAAACTTTCCCATCCTGATTGATGAATGAAAAATCTTTTACTACATGTCCTGAGTCGCCCAAAATGGGAATTTCTCTTACTGGGAAAGTACTATTTTTTTGCCAAATACTATATAAGAAAAGACCTATACACATAATGGAAACTCCTATTAATAAAATTTTTATATTTTTCATGTTATATATATTTTTAATTCACCCCCATCCCGATAATTGTAATTCTTCATTATTCCAATAAATCGTTTTCTCCCCCTCTCCTCCCAGGAGAGGGGGCAGGGGGTGAGGCGAGTCCAATTTCTTTGCCCTTATCCATCATAAATATCCAAGCAGCTTCTCTATTGTTATCTACTTGTCCATCGAGTATTGCTTCTTTTATTGCTTCTTTTATAATACCCACTTCGCGGCTTGGTTTTATATTAAATGCTTCCATTATATCGAGCCCGGTAATGGGTGGTTGCCAGTAGCGTAGGTTATCACGCTCTTCTACTTCACGCATCCGTTCACGAACTTCTAGCAAATTTCTTCTAAAGGTTTCTACTTTGGTTTTATTTTTAGAAGTAATATCTGCAAAGCATAAAGTAAACAAACTATCTACTTCTTCTCCGGCATCCACTATCAATCTTCTAAAACCGCTATCCGTAATCTGCGGGCTCTCGGCCAATCCTTTTGGACGAAGATGTAACAATACCATTTTTGCCACAAATTCCATCTTCTCATTTAAGGGCAATTTCAGTTTTTTAAATATATGTTTCACCATCCTTGCACCTTTGTCTTCATGGCCATGAAAAGTAAAGCCTTCGGGCTCGAATCGTTTGGTAACAGGTTTTGCAATATCGTGAAGAATGGCAGCCCACCTGAGCCACAAGTCATCTGTTAATTCGCAAATTTGGTCGAGCACTTGCAAAGTATGATAGAAATTGTCTTTGTGTGATAATCCATTTATGGTTTCTACACCCTGTAATGCAACCATCTCAGGAAAGAAACGGTGCAATAATTTTGTATCGAATAATATTTTGAAACCAATAGATGGAGTTTTAGATAATATAATTTTGTTCAACTCGTCGCTAACACGTTCCATAGATATAATATCCAATCGGTGTGCATTTGCAGCAAGGGCAATATATGTTTTATCTGCTATCTTAAAATTCAACTGCGTAGCAAACCTGATGGCACGCATCATGCGTAATGGGTCATCGCTAAATGTTATATCTGGGTCGAGCGGTGTTTTAATAATACCGTTTTTTATATCATCAACACCACCAAATGGATCAGTGAGTTCTCCCAAACTATCAGGATGCAAACTCAAAGCAAGTGCATTAATAGTAAAGTCCCTACGTTTTTGATCATCATCCAAAGTACCCGGAAATACTAATGGGTTGCGTGATTCTGGACTATATGATTCTTTGCGTGCTCCTACAAATTCAAATATCCAATCCTGCGTTTTTAATTGTGCAGTACCATAGTTTTTAAAGTAAGAAAAATCGCACTTTTCATTATATCTTTTTTTTACTTCGTGGGCCAATTCTATTCCATCGCCTACTACAACTATATCAGCATCTTTACTGGTGCGTTGCAATAAAAGATCACGCACAAAACCACCAATCACAAAAACTTGTATCTGCTGCTCGCCGGCAATTTTACTTATAATATTTAATATGGGATGTTGTAATGATTCTTTCATTTTTTACATACGTTCCACTGCTTCTATTCCCAATATATTTAAGCCTTGCTTTATTATGCGTGCAGTTAGTTGCGACATTGCTAAACGGTTGTTTTTAATAGCTTCGTCAGCCTCTCGCAACAGGGGAAGTTCATGATATAAACGATTAAATTCCTTAGCCACTTCATATATATAATTTGCTATAATAGCAGGACTATATAATCTACCAGCTTCTGTTATAATACTTGGCCATTTATATAGTAATGCCAATAATTCTTTTTCAAATTTATCTAATGTTTCTACCAAAACGGGTTGCGGATTTTTTCCAAACGTACGCATCACTGAACATATACGGGCATGAGTATATTGTATGAACGGGCCGGTGTTGCCATGCAAATCAATACTTTCTTCTGGATTGAAAAGCATCCGTTTTTGTGGATCTACTTTTAATAAGAAATATTTGAGAGCTCCCATACCCAATGCATTATATAAATGATTCATTTCTGCATCGGTGAAGCCTTCTGTTTTGCCCAGTTCGGTAGTTTTAGCTTTGGCTGCCTGCACCATTTCATCCATCAATTCATCTGCATCAACTACTGTTCCCTCACGTGATTTCATTTTACCACTTGGCAAATCCACCATACCATAACTCAGATGGAAAATGCCCGGAGCATAAGGTTTACCAAGCTTCTGCAAAATTAGTTTTAATACTTTGAAATGATAATCTTGTTCATTCGCTACCACATAAATAGATTTATCATACCCCACATCTTCGTATTTTTTTTGAGCAGTGCCCAGGTCTTGTGTTATATATACGGATGTTCCATCTGCACGCAATACCAATTTCTCATCCAGTCCGTCAGCGGTTAAATCTATCCAAACAGAACCGTCTGGTTTTTTATAAAAAACACCTTGAGCTAATCCTTCATCCACAAATTTTTTGCCCAATAAATAAGTTTGCGATTCATAATAATAATTATCAAAATCAACCCCCATTCTATTATAGGTTTCTTCAAAACCTTTATATACCCAACCATTCATTAAGTTCCAAATGCGAAGTGTTTCTTCATCGTGGGCTTCCCATTTGCGTAGCATCTCCTGTGCTTCTACCATTAAGGGTGCTTGCTTTTCAGCATCGGCTTCCAAAATATTGTTTATTATTAATTCTCGAACTTCAGCTCTATAATACTTCTCAAATTCAACATAATACTTACCTACCAATTTATCGCCCTTTGTGTTTGTACTTTCAGGGGTTTCGCCGTTTCCATATTTTATCCAGGCTATCATACTTTTGCAAATATGTACACCACGGTCGTTTACCAAATTGGCTTTATATACTTCGTAGCCGTTTGCTTTCAATATTTCTGAAACACTCCATCCCAATAAATTATTTCGGGTATGGCCCAAGTGCAGCGGTTTATTGGTATTTGGCGATGAATATTCAACCATTACTTTTTGTCCGCTACCTATTATACCTTTTCCGAAACTGATATTATTATAATGTTCATTTAAAAAATCACTCCAATAATTATCTGCCACTACCAAGTTTAAAAATCCTTTCACCACATTAAAACTACTTACTACCTGGGTATTGGATATTATATATTCTCCAACTTCGGTTGCAGTCTGCTCCGGATTTTTCTTGCTTAATTTTATATAGGGAAACACCACAAAAGTATAATCCCCTTCAAAATCTTGGCGGGTAGTTTCCAGTTTTACGCCTTCGGGCTTTTGTCCGTAAAGGGTTTCAAACGCTTGTATTATATAGCCCGTAAGCTGTTGTTCGATCATCATTTAATGCGGCAAATTTCGGTTAAATGGGGGACTAAGCCAAATTAAACATTGCCCAATAATATAAGATATTTTGTCGGCTGAGGTTTAAAAACAGACATTTTAAAAAGTTTTTTTTGGTAATTAGCTCACAGTTATTATATTTTTGCACTGAAATTTAAAAAATAACATGACAGATACAAACACAATCCCTTACAAAGTTAAGGACATCACGTTGGCCGAATGGGGTCGCAAAGAAATTAAATTGGCCGAAGCTGAAATGCCTGGCCTTATGTCAATCCGCAAAGAATACGGCCCATCACAACCTTTGAAAGGTGCCCGTATTGCTGGCTGCTTGCACATGACCATTCAAACTGCAGTACTTATTGAAACCTTGAAAGAACTGGGTGCTGAAGTAACCTGGTCATCCTGCAATATTTTCTCAACACAGGATCATGCTGCTGCTGCTATTGCTGCTGCTGGTACTCCAGTGTTTGCATGGAAAGGGCAAAATGAAGAAGAATTTGACTGGTGCATCGAACAAACATTGAATGCTTTTAGCGATGGCCAAACTTTAAATATGATACTTGATGATGGTGGAGACCTTACCAATTTAGTATTGGATAAAAATCCAGAATTGGTTGCAAACATCAAAGGCTTGTCAGAAGAAACAACAACAGGTGTGCTCCGTTTATACGACCGTATGAAAAAAGGAACTTTGCCCATGCCTGCTATCAATGTGAATGATTCAGTTACCAAATCTAAATTCGACAACAAATATGGCTGCAAAGAATCGTTGGTTGACGCTATACGCCGTGCCACTGATATTATGCTTGCTGGTAAAGTAGCTGTAGTTGCAGGCTATGGTGATGTAGGAAAAGGTTCAGCAGAATCACTTCGTGGTGCTGGATGCCGTGTAATTATTACTGAAATTGACCCAATATGTGCCCTACAAGCTGCCATGGACGGTTTCCAAGTAATGCCTATGAGCAAAGCTGTGAACCATGCAAGTATTTTTGTTACTGCTACTGGCAATGTAAATATTATCAATGGCAAACATTTCGAAGCCATGCGTGATAAATCAATTGTGTGCAATATTGGCCACTTTGATAATGAGATTGATGTTGCTTGGTTAAATGCAAATCACAAAAAAGACACCTTGAAACCTCAGGTAGATGTATATACAGTGAATGGCAAAGAAATTATTTTGTTGGCTGAAGGACGTTTGGTAAACTTAGGTTGTGCCATGGGTCATCCATCATTTGTAATGAGCAACTCATTCAGTAACCAAACACTTGCTCAAATTGAGTTGTGGAATAACAGCCACAATTACAAAAACGAAGTATATGTATTGCCAAAAATACTTGATGAGAAAGTAGCTGCCTTACACCTTGCCCATGTTGGTGTCGAATTAGAAGTACTCGATGCCCAGCAAGCCGATTATATAGGTGTTCCAGTTAATGGACCATATAAGAAAGATACGTATAGGTATTAATCTTTTGTGCTATCAGGTGGTAACACCTGACACCACAAAAAAAGCCGAGTAATGTGAATTGCTCGGCTTTTTTTGTGGTCTATATATAAACGCTTTATTGTTTCACTACCATACTCCACGATAACCTGTTATTGCCTGAAAGTATAACAACATTATAGGTTCCCGTTGCAATGTTCTGGATATTTAATGTGGGTATTGTTGTACCGTTTGGAACTTTTTGTTGTATAATAGTTTTCCCTGTCATATCTATTAATTCAATTGATATATTATGCAATGTTTTAAAATCAGATAAATCTATATTTATAATATCAGTTGCGGGGTTTGGATATAAGTTAACTGTATATTTAATAGGTATTATATTATTGATAGTTGCCGGGTAATGCACGTACTTTATAAATTTGCTGGAATCATATACAATTTTTACTTTCTTTGCATCATCTATATTTAATAAATCGTAAGCTTTTACTTTATGCCCGCACTTCCAATCATATACACGCATTGTGGTATCAAAATTTACCGTTTGCAGTTTACTGTTTATTTTTTGCAGATATACAAAATCGCTATCACCTGGGCCTTTTTTGTACTGGAATATTAAAAGAAAATTCCCATCGCTGGTGTTTAATATATCTAAGCATCTGTATTTTTCCATTGTTCCTGTATCGCCGAAAACTAGGCTGTCTTTTATATTGGCGGCTGTATCACATAAGTATAATGTTGTTGAATACTCTCCATTAAAATTCAATATTTGCACAGCATTAACACCAACCAATAGGAGAGAGTCATTGGCATAATTAATAGCTTCTATATCGTTTCCGTAGAGGTAGGGTTTGGGCTGTTTTATATATTTTAACCATACTATCTCTCCTTTGTTATTCAGTTTGGTTAACAATGCATTGACCCTACAATTCCCGCCCCCATATCCATAACCATTCTTATAGTCAACTGAGCTTGACGACTGGCTTACAAAATCACCACTGTCGGCCCCCACCACATTTATCCAGCCACAATTCCCATTTGTGTCAATGCCCACATTGCAGCTGTGTATTCCCAATGCATTGGTGTCATTGGGATATATATAGGTATATATATCTGAATATGAAAAACAGTACTTCTCGTTCATCTTTCTATAATACCTGTATGCGGGGTTATGTTGTTTTACATGGAACTGGTTAATTATATTACCCAAAGTATCAAAAATAAGATATGAACCATAGTCGCCTGATGAAAATAGGCCTTGAACACCCATTATGTAGCTATTTCCATTTTTATATAAATTCCATATACCCAAATATCCATTGTAATTTCCTTTGTCATAATTGGTACACCATTCTTTTTCGCCACAGGCATCTAGTTTCATCAAAAATATACTCCCAGTACTATCCACCAAAGAACTTATACCCGCCACCAGAATCCCACCGTCATCGGTGGGATATATGGCTGAGGGTTTAAGATAATAATTGCCAGTTCTTATATCGCGTTGCCACAACATATTGCCGTTGGCATCAAGTTTAAAGATTATAGGGATAGGATCAAAACATTTTAATATATAAAACCCTTTATCATAAGTTTGATAGCTATACCATGCCAGCCCACCATAATAAGGTAATTTTTTTTTATAGGGTTGGGCGGTAGCAGTTGCTGATATTATTAGAAAAAATATAATACACTTGATGATTTTCATAATGCTATTTTTGAATTAATATTTTTTTAAAAATTATAATTTATTTACAGTCAAATGAAACTAAGAAAATTGATAATAAAAAATATATTTTAACTGTTTCATATGGCTATTATTATCTTTTGTGTAATAGTTTAGTTTTCAGTAATTACTTTACAAAGATAAATACCTTGGGGTAAATTACCAACAGGTAAAGGTATTTCATTGTGTCCTTCTGTAAATAATTTTTTGGGTAATTCATGTAATACCGAAACTGTATCTGTATTAGGCCAATAAATATTTTTTGCAAGTGGCCTAAACAGCTACTAGTTCGGCATTACATTACTAAAGTTCAAAATAGTCCCGATAGCTATCGGGAGGACTATTACAGATATTGCATCTGTATAAGTGCGGTGGTGTTAAAAAAATGTCGTATTGTTGCAATATAGATTACAAAAAATCGTCCAGCGGGTTCTGCGATTTTTATTTTAATCTCTAAAACATAATTTTTAGAACCCACCTATAGTAATTTAAAAATGAAAGATAAACTAACAGACCAGAATTATTGGGAGAACTATTACCATCAGGCCTCTACCCAAAAAGCAAATATAGAAAACGTTTGCGGATATTATAATGCTATATGGGATATATGGGTGAAATCAGCCGCCCGAAAACCAGAGACCGTTATTGAAATAGGGGCCTACCCGGGCAGATATATTGCCTATTTTGCTGCAAAACTGGGTCTTCACGTCACTGGCCTCGATTACAATTCAGACCTCAATAAGATTAAAGAATCTATGGAGGTGATGGGGGTGAAAGATTACGATTATATTCAAGCAGATTTCTTTAAATACTTACCTGATAAAAAGTATGACCTGGTATTTTCTGGTGGTTTTATTGAGCATTTTGATGATTTTAAAACTACACTGGATCTGCATTTAAACTATCTGGCCAGCACTGGCAGCTTGCTTGTTATGATTCCGAACATGAATTATTTGAGGAAATATTACGCCAGGTTGCTAGATAAAAAAAATATTGAGGTGCATAATCTAAACAGCATGCACCTTAGTGTATTTAAGGACTTTGCCAGCAGAAACAACCTACAAATAAAATACCTTTCATACGAAGGAGGATTTTCATTTAATGTACACGAGCCATTGACAAAACCCTATAAAAAACTCGCCTTCAAAGTAACCCGAAAAATATTTAAGGCCATTAATCCCTTATTGGCCAAATACCCTTCTAAATATTACAGTGCTAATATCATAGGTATTTTTACCAGGAAGCAAGATATATAATATTATAAACTATGCAGTAGAGAGGTGTTTGTGTTTTATACCGAAACTGTATCTGTATTAGGCCAATAAATATTTTTTTGCTAGTGGCCTAAACAGCTACTAGGTCGGCATTACATTACTAAAGTTCAAAATAGTCCCGATAGCTTCCCGATAGCTATCGGGACTATTTTAAACTAAGTAATAGTATTATATATTTTGCGAAACATTAAATTATTTTAAAGAGTGATTTAACCTCATTTTGCACTTTTAATACCGATGCAAACCATATATACATTCCTTTTCTAGCTGTTTATTGCATGTCGGTATTTCATTTAGGGCACTCGTATTTGATTTGTGCAGATGCAATAATTGGCGTAGCTTTGCAAGTTAGTTTGCCACAAATAATAACCAGTATTAGCTACCAAAATATATGAGCATAGGCGAGAAAGCCAGTCAGGGGTTTTTTGGTTTCCTTACACGGAATATAATTTCCAGGTTTATGGGCCTGATATCGCTGTTTATTCTGGCCCATAAACTCAGCCCTTACGATTTTGGTTTGGTTTCTTTTACAGAAATCCTTCTGTCCTTTATTGCTGTATTCGGCAGTACTGGAATCAACGAATTTTTGCTTGCCTATAAAAAGGATGATTTCAATGAAATAATCAAAGCTACTTTTTGGCTCAATGTTATTTTAACTATTAGCATGATGACAATATTTTTCATCTTTGTGCCTTTTTGGGCTGAATCGAAGCATGACAGCCGCATCATCTGGCTTGGGCTAATAAGTGGTATTACATTTTTTATTACCCAGATGCAGATCATACCCAAAGCGATTCTGGCAAGAAAACTTGACTTTAAAGCAACTGTTAAAATACAGAACCCTTTCATTATTATTGTACCGATAGCAAAAATTATTGCCGCACTTTCAGGCATGGGTGTATATAGTCTTATTGTTCCCACGCTTATATTTATGCCATTTCAAACCCTATGGTTTTATCGTGCGGTAAAATGGAAAATTGAGTGGGAAATGTTAAGAAATAGATGGAAAGAAATATATAATTTCAGTAAACATTTAATAGGAAATTCTTTATTAACAAGGATGATGGATGATGGAGATAAATTTATTCTGAGTGCTTTTTTAGGTCTGGAAACCTTAGGGGTATATAATATGGCGTACCAGCTTTCAAGTTTTGTGGGAACAAACATTGTTTCCCTCACCAACACCATCCTCACCTCCGTGTTGCCCAAATACAGAAACGATTTGCCCAAAATGAAAGAGCATCTTCTAACCTTCATCAAAGTATTGGCTTTCTTCACATTTCCTATCATCATGCTCATGACAGTGTTTGCCGAGCCAATGATTATAGCAGTAAACGGTGAAAAATGGCTGAGCGTGGTCGTTCCGTTTCAGATACTGAGTATATATGCCCTAATACGTTCAGTTACCTCAAACACTGGAGCGGTATTGAACACTTTGCACCTGAACAGGATCAGCTTTAAGTTGATTTTAATTTATGCCCCTATCCATATACTGAGCAGCATCGTTTTTAGCTATTATTATGGAATTATAGGGGTGGCGGCCAGTGTGTGTGTATTACGGTTTATCTTCGCATTGATTGGGATGAATGTGACCATGAAAGCTATAGGGGGAAATGTGAAAGAATTTATTATGAAACTGGCTACTCCATTTAAAATTACAGCATTGCTAATGATATGCTGCTCAACTATACTATATGTTCTTCCTTTTGATTTTATAAATCAAAAGTTTTTAAATGTATTTAATTTAAAATTAAACAATATTTCGGCAATCGTATATTTTGCATTTCTTTTCTCTATAGGTATATTTCTTTTTATATTTATTGTCAGGTTTTTTTTCAGAAAAGACATTCAGGATATATCAAAATTTTTATATCAGTCCAGTGCAAAAATAGGGAATATATACAATAAAGTATTCGCACTTCGCCCCATCAAATAATTGACAGCATAGAAGATAAAAACCAACGGATCAAAACTATGCCGAGAATAATTACAATATAGCCTCCGCGAAAAGAAACTTTGAATGCTTTGTTTGGCTATTACTGCGAAATACAGAAGCTGTCTGCAATTTATAATACCTTCTTAAAAGTTATGGAAAAAGGTCTATTAAAGTAGTATCTTTGCCCAAAAATGAAGATAATCCCCTCAAGTAGCATGGCAGATTTTTCAACGATAATTGCAATTTGAATAATTGTGGGGGATTGGCAATGTTTCTTATCTAAGTATTTTGAAAAAATATATAAATTTTCAGGTTTTTGGTTTAATTTTAGGAAAAAATAGATGTGCGGATTCTTAGGCGAATGTAGTGTAAACTTATTAGATGAAGCGGTTTTTAAAAAGCTGCTTAGTCTAAGTTTCAAAAGAGGGCCTGATAGCCATGGGACGTACAAAATTGATGGCCAGGTACAACTTGGGTTCAACAGACTAAGTATTATCGATCTATCGGCTAATGGCAATCAACCCTATCACTCACCCGGTCAAAATTTTAGTTTTGTATTTAATGGTGAGATTTATAATTGTGAAGCGTTGATATCGAAGTTCAGTTTGGATAAAACTAAATTTCGTTCATCTTCAGATACCGAGGTAATAGCTCACTTATTAGAAAAGACATCCATTGAAAATATTGCCAAGGAATTAAATGGAATGTTTGCCATTAGCGTTTATGATAAAGCCCGAAAAACTTTGTCATTGCTCAGAGATTTTGCCGGCATAAAACCTTTATTCTATGGCCTTCATTCAAGCGGGATTGTATTTGCCTCACAGTTTGACCAAGTGCAGAAGCACCCATCAATTAATAAAGAATTAAATATTAATGCCGAGGTATTGAAAGAATATTTTGCACTGGGCTATATGCAGGCACCGAATACCATATATAAAAGTATTTATCAATCAGAACCTGGAAGCATTGTATCATACAGTTTAACAGACAAGAAAATTTCAATAGAAAATTGTATGAGGTTTAAATACAAACATAACCCCAGTTTCAAGGAAACATCTGTAAAAACTATAGATAAAGGAGATAAGATATTAAATGATGTAATAAAAAGGCAACTGATAAGTGATGTGCCCACTGGCACTTTTTTATCAGGCGGCATTGATTCGCCCATTATAACTGCGATTGCATCAAAACAAAAAAAAGATATAGAATCATTTACTGTAAAAATTGAGGATGAAAAAATAAATGAAAGTGAAATTGCAAAACAGTACGCCAATCATTTAGGAATAAAAAATATTGTGGCACAGTTTTCAAATGACGATATTGTAAAGTTGATCAATGAGCATTTTAAAGCCTATACAGAGCCTTTTGGAGATTACAGCTCCATACCCACCTTTTTGATTTGCAAGTTAGCCCAGCGAAATTTTAAAGTACTGCTCTCAGGTGACGGCGGAGACGAATTATTCTGGGGATATCCCCGATTTTATAATGTGTTCAAACATATATCTTGGTTTGCCTTGCCGCTATTTTTAAGAAAGACTATTGCAAAAGTTCAACGCAAATTGGGAAAAAAAATAAGTTATGGCATTGAATTAGACTCAATTGGGAACTGGGTTCTAGACCAGCAGACGCATAATAATTTAAAAACTGTGGATACTTTTTTTAAATCTGCCACTGCTATTTCCAAAGAGCTAAAGAATTATTATAACTATACTGGTTCGTTAAAAAATGAAGATCTGATGCAGTGGCTGCGTTGGAATGAATATTATTGCCACATGCAGCGGGTATTAATAAAAGTTGACAGGGCTAGCATGGGCAATAGCCTTGAAGTAAGAGTTCCTTTTTTAGATAAAGAAATTGTTGATTATGCTTTTACTGTTTCTCCTGATTTAGAAAACAAAAACCCTAAATATATATTAAAGAAAATAATTGAAAGATACTTCCCGGCTTCTTTAATTAATAAAAAAAAGATGGGCTTTACAATAGATATTGAGACAATTTTAAAATCACATTGTAAAGAGGATTTTATAAGATTGCTGAAATCTGATAAAATTATTGGTAAGGAAATTTTAGATATGCCGGCTATTGATGAATATGTAAAATCTTATTTTCTGAATACGCATAATAATAGCTGGGGGGTTTGGATCATTTATGCTTATTTAAAATGGTCCGATATACATAATTAGGATTTGATATTTATATTATACCGAAACTGTATCTGTATTATTTATGCAATCCGACTTAGAAATAATAATGATGAAATCAAAATTAAACTTTATAATAATCCCTATACCAAGTAATAAAATTATGAATTCCTTCTTTCACACTGGTCTGGGGTTTAAAATTAGTTAAAGCCCGCAGTTTATCAACCTTTGCATAAGTTGCTTTAACATCGCCGGCTTGCAAAGGCATATAGTTTATTTGGGCTTTTATTCCCAATTCTGTTTCGATGGCATGAATAAAATCCATTAAGTTTACGGGATTATTATTGCCGATATTAAATACCCTATAAGGTGCGGAACTTTCAGATGAGCGTGTTTGTTTAAAATCGTAATCGGGATTGCCATGCGGTGGTATATCAATAAGCCTGGCTATTGACTCTACAATATCGGCCACGTATGTAAAGTCACGCATCATTTCCCCGTTATTGAACACATTTATTGGTTCACCAATTAATATAGCTTTGGTAAAAAGGAACAATGCCATATCGGGCCTTCCCCACGGTCCATATACGGTAAAAAACCTTAAACCAGTAGAAGGCACATTGAATAAATGGGCATAGGTATGGGCCATTAACTCATTGGTTTTTTTAGTAGCTGCGTATAACGAAACAGGATGGTCAGTAATCGCTTCTTCGCCAAAAGGCATTTCCTGGTTTAAACCATATACTGACGAAGTTGATGCGTATATTAAATGCTTAACAGGATTATACCTGCAAGCTTCTATAATATTTAAGAATCCATCAATATTGCTTTTTATATATGCTTGTGGATTGCTGAGTGAATAGCGAACTCCGGCTTGGGCTGCCAAGTTCACTACATAATCAAATTTACTTTCCTCAAAAAGTTTGTCAATTCCTTGCTTGTCGGCCAAATCAAGTTTTATAAAATGGTGTTTGCCAGAAGCTGAATCAATTTGCTTTCCATATTCAATTCCTTCAATATCGAATCCCTGTCTTTTTAACCTTTGAAGTTTGAGGTTGGTATCATAATAATCATTGATAACATCTAAACCTGTTATCTCTATATCAGTATCACACAAACGATTGAATAAGTGGTTTCCAATAAACCCTGCGGTACCTGTAATCAGAAGTTTTTTCATCTACAATTATTATAAGCTCCAATAACCGATATCCTTGAATTTATTACGATAAATCCCTTTAATATCTATCACAAATCCATTCGGTTTCATCATTGATTTGAAGTAATTTTCGTCAAGGTTTAAATATTCATTATGGCTAACGGCAACTACTACCCCATCATAATCAGATGCTGGTTTTTCAGTAAGGCCATAATTATACTCATGCTCTAATTCTTCGGATGATGCACAAGGGTCAACCACTTCCACATTAACCATAAATGATTTGAGTTCATTAATAATATCAGCCACCTTCGAATTGCGTATATCGGATACATTCTCTTTAAAAGTAGCACCCATCACCAATACTTTTGATTGCTTTATATTACGGTCACGCGATATAAGTTCGTTCACTACCTGGCGGGCTATATGTGCACCCATTGAATCATTGATACTGCGACCTGATAAAATCACTTTGGAATGATAGCCCAGTTCGCTCGATTTATAAGTGAGATAATATGGATCTACGCCTATGCAATGCCCTCCTACCAAGCCCGGTGTAAACTTAAGAAAATTCCATTTGGTGCCAGCAGCTTCCAGCACATCAAAAGTATTGATGCCCATTTTCTGGAAAATGAGCGACAGCTCGTTCATCAATGCTATATTGATATCCCGCTGTGTATTTTCAATAACCTTAGCTGCTTCTGCCACTTTAATGGTAGGTGCTTTATGTATCCCGGCTTTTATAATACTGCCATATACTTGGGCAATAATTTCCAAACTCTCGGCATCGGAACCAGATACAATTTTTAATATTTTAGTAAGTGTGTGTTCTTTGTCTCCTGGATTGATACGTTCAGGCGAATATCCAGCTTTAAAATCCTGCATGAATGTTAATCCCGAATATTTTTCGAGAACTGGGATACAATCTTCTTCGGTACAGCCTGGATATACGGTAGATTCATATACCACTATATCGCCCTTTTTTAATACTTTGCCTACCGTAGTTGAAGCACCTATTAATGGTCTTAAATCGGGGTGGGTATGCTCGTCGATTGGG
>JAYVCI010000247.1:0-2937 GCA_043750035.1 Chitinophagaceae bacterium | reverse complement strand
GGAATGATCCATAAAATAGCTGAAGCAAAAAAATCATAGATTAGCGAATTGATTGTCCATAAATTTAATACCGGGAACGCCTCCATCTATTATTTCTTTAGGATAGTGTAGAAAAATATAAGATCGTTGTTGAACAACATCCTGAGGGACCTCTTGGGCTTTTAGTTGTTAACTTTTACTTTTATTTTTTTATTGGGCTTCAGTTCCGGGCTGGACAATCAACAATACCCTGCCTGCACAAAGCCCTGAACGTTGTGCGTCATGCAGGGAACACTAAAAATATTGAGCATATCAAATTTTAAAACGGTAAAAATTGTAATTATGGCATTGAACAAAATATTACTTTTTATCTTTTTGATAATTTTTACTTCCTGCAACGGACAAGAAAAAACAAATACATCTAAAGCCCCAATTATTTCAAAGCCAAGTCCAACAGTAATAAGAAACTTTAAGACAGTTGCTATGGCCCCCGATTTTGGCACTACCTTAGTCAGCCAATATATCCGAAGTATTTTTCAGGACTCGAAAGGGGATTTATGGTTTGGCACCTTAGGCGAAGGTGTAGTGAGGTATGATGTAAAAACGTTGACCTACTTTTCCAATCCTGATGGTTTTAATAACAACACTGTTTATGCTATTAATGAAGATAAAAATGGTAATCTTTGGTTTGGGACTGACCAGGGCGTTTATAAATATGATGGAAAAACCTTTAGAAATTATAATCAAAAAGATGGCCTGAGCCATATAGATATAAGTCGAAAAAGCATCCTTGTGGACAAATCGGGTACAATTTGGGTAGGCACGCACGGTGGCGTTTACCAATATGACCCATCAATAGATAGCAAAGGTGGTCAATGCTTCTCACTATTTCCATTACTCCCACCTATAAATGTTGCAGGGCTTATGGAAGACAAAAATGGAAATATTTGGTTTGCTTCGTCTGATAAAGGTGTCTTTCGGTATGATGGAAAAACGATTGTAAATTTCAATGAAAAAGAAGGTTTGAGCGAGAACTATGCAGGTGGCATTGCACAAGACCCAATAGGCAATATATGGTTTACAATGAAAAACGGCATTTGCAAATATGACGGCAAAATTTTTACAGAATATACCCCCAAAGACGGCTTAGACGGAACTGAGTTTTGGGGCATATATATAGAACAGTCGGGTATTATTTGGGTTACAGCCCGAGGTAGTACTACGAGATTTGACCCTTCCGTTCCCTTACCAAATCCAAAAGCGTTTACCCTGTTTACATCCGCTAATGGTTTAAATTGCTGTGTTCAAAGTATGTATCAAGACAAATCAGGAAATATGTGGTGGGGTGCGGGACAAGGTCTTTTTCGGTTTAACGGCACTCGATTTTATCAAGTTAAGCAGATTGGACCGTGGTAGTATCTATAAAAAAATTTGACGAAAAATGGAATTGAAAGAAAACATTCCGAAAATAGCACGAACGCACAACATTGGTATTGCTGCAAGCAAGGCTTGACGTTGAAACTTCGGCTGTTTGCATCGCTGTACTTTGGTTCGGGCCGGATGGAATTCTATTGGGCCTTTAGCCGCTAACTTGTACTTCTATTTCTTTATTGGGCTTCAGTTCCGGGCTGGACAAACAACAATGCCCTACCTGCACAAAGCCCGAAAACGTTACCTGTAACCGTTGGGGACAGTGCTAACTTTTAACATTTGAGCTTTGAACGAACAGACAACACTTTAACTTTTTAAAATAAGACTATAACAAATGACTATACATTACCTACATAGACCAATCTATTCTCTGCTTTTAGCTTTGACTTTTTTGACATCCTGTAATGGACAAACCAAAACGCGATCTCAAACAGAGACGCAAAGTGAAACAATTACAAATCCTATTGGACAACCTAAATTAATCAACACACAAGGCACTCAAGCAAATGACAATATTCATTGCGGGTTGCAGGACAAAGCAGGTAACCTTTGGTTTGGCACGACAGGTAGCGGAGTATATCGTTACGATGGAAAACTTTTTTATAATTACACAACAAAAGACGGCTTAAATAGCAATGCCGTATGGTCAATATTAGAAGACAAATCAGGAAACATTTGGTTTGGAACAAGTGATGGTATTTGCCGTTACGATGGAAAAAAAATTATACCGTTTCCAATCAACGATAATATTAGACCCATACTAAGTGGTAACAATTATTATTCGGATTGGGCACCAAAAACTACTGTGTGGAGTATGCTACAAGATAAAACAGGAAAAATCTGGTTTGGAACGGGTGATGGAGTTTACTGTTATGATGGAATAAATTTTACAAGGTTTTTAAATAATGACGGGGTAATAAATAAAGATAGCCTTCAACTTAAAATGGTGGACTGTATGTTAGAAGACAAAAGTGGAAACATATGGTTCGCTTCGGGTATGCCACCAGGTATGGAGGGCGTTTGTCGTTACGATGGAAAATCAATCACCAGTTCTAAACCCAATGGCGATAGTTGGATTCGTTTAATAATAGAAGATAAAAAAGGAAACTTATGGTTTAGTGGGAGAAGCAAAGGGAATTTTTATTATGATGGAAAAACCTTTACCAACTTCAAAGAGAAAGTTGAAATTGGCAATCCTATTTTAGTAGATAAATCGGGCAATATTTGGTTTAATGGAGAAGAAGGTGAAAACCTTGAAACCGAAGGAGGAATTTGGCGATATGATGGTAATGCGTTTACAAATTTTACGATTGCAGATGGAATTGGAAAATATTATGTATGGTGTATGGTAGAAGATAATAGTGGAAATATTTGGTTCGGAACAAGAAATACTGGCTTGTATAAATATGATGGAAAAACATTTACCAGTTTTTCGGAATAGCAAAAAGGAAATAAACACACCATCACAAAATTTTAATTTGACAAAGAGAAACCAATGACCAAGTATTACATACACAAACCAATTTA
>JAYVCI010000246.1:0-58369 GCA_043750035.1 Chitinophagaceae bacterium | reverse complement strand
CTTGTAGTTAGCAAAGTAACAGCAACCTATTATAAAAATGGAGTAAAAATGACTTGTACAAGGGAGGTAGGTAAAATTAAATATGTAAAATGGAGAAGAATGTACAAGTTCAAAAAGAAATGGTTTGTTCCTTCCAAATAATTTAGTATTATAATATTTGGAAAATAAAAAAGTAATACACAAACATCCATTAGCCATACGTTGGCTTCATTGGGTAAATTTTCCATTATTAGCAGTAATGATATGGAGCGGATTGCTTATATATTATGCCAACCGAGTATATAAATTAGATATAGGTTTCACTACCATTACCTTTTTCCCTGAATGGTTTTACGATGCAGTAGGTATGCGTCGCAGATTGGCTGAGGGGATGGCTTTGCACTTTGCTTTTATGTGGTTGTTTGCCATTAATGGTGTTATATATTTAATATATTTAATTTTTTCGAAAGAATATAAACTGATATTTCCACATCGCAAAGCATTGAAAGAAGCTTGGTTGGTATTGCTCCACGATTTACATATAAAAAAAGGACTACCCCCGCAAAAGAAGTATAATGCCGCACAAAGAATCGCATATACTGGTGTAATCATTATGGGATTTCTAATAATTATTACTGGCTTGGCTATATATAAACCAGTTCAACTAAATTGGTTGTGTACCCTTTGTGGTGGCTATGAAGCAGCACGAATTGAACATTTTGTAATTACTATATTATTCGCCTTGTTTTTCTTAGTTCATATTATACAAGTTATTATAGCAGGATGGAAAAACTTTAGTTCAATGATTACAGGTTTTGAAACAAAAAAACTAAAACCCACTGACGATGAAAGAACAGATTTGGAGCAAGAAAAAAGTAAGAAATAGGACTATTATATCTTTTGTAGTCTTCTTTGCCATGATAGGCATTGCTTATTATGCTTGGAAGTGGTTATACACCCAACCCGAAGAAGCTGGTGCCCTTAAGCCCTTACGGAAAGTATTAGATCAAAATGAGGAAATTTTTAAACCCTTAGTTGGGCAAAATAATTTGGTAAAAACTTACCCCAAAGAAAAGGCTGAAAAAGTAGTACGGGTAAATGGTTGGGATGGGATAGAATCACCCCTTGATTCAAACTGGAAATTGAAGTTGGTAAGGAAAAATGGAGACACGGTTTTTATAACACTTGACGAAATTAAAAAACTTCCCAAAACTGAAATTGTGTTCGATTTTAAATGTGTGGAAGGCTGGAACCAGATTACCCACTGGGGCGGCGTAAAATTTTCTGACTTTGCCAAATATTATAAACTTGATAGCGAAACACAAATGGAATATGTAGGAATGATAACGCCTGACAAGGGTTATTATGTAGGGATAGACATGCCCAGTGCTATCCATCCACAAACAATACTTTGCTACGAAATGAATGGGAAAGCACTACCTTTGAACCAAGGATTTCCGCTTCGATTGATAATTCCTGTGAAGTATGGGGTAAAACATATTAAGCGAATAGGAACAATATATTTCAGCAATACCCGCCCACCTGACTTTTGGGCTGAGCAAGGATATGATTATTTTTTGGGATTATAGTATAGTATCAAGTAGGGAGTATCAAGTATCAAGTAAAAAATCAAGTACAATAGGATGAAAAAAATAATATATATATTCGTTTTTCAATGTTTATTAATTACGCATTCGAAAGCACAACTTTTTGAAATGAACTATGCCTATTCTCTAAATTTATATAAAGGGGAATATAATACTTCATCCAAATTTAAAGGCTGGCAGCACAGCATTGGTGGGTATTATACTACCCATCAGAATACTTTTGGTGCAAGCATTGGTTTGGGCATGCTCAGTGGGCAAAATCAAAACAATAATTCAATGCCCGCTGGTGCAAATTTTAGTACTAAATATCAGGAGTTTTCTTTGATTGATGAATACCATTTAATTAAATTTCATCCCGCTATGAACGGCAGTGGTTTTACACCAGTTATTATATTAAGTGCAGGTGTACAAAATGTAAGTGTATCTGATAATTGGATAACCATAAATCCCGATATACAAAAGTCGAATGGGGGTTATAACTTTTGGTTTGGAACAGGTGCAGGTTTCAAAATGGCATTTGGGAGGTTTATTTTCCGTTCTAATTATACCTATTATATACATACCAACAAATACCTCGACGGGGTTAATATTAATAAAAAAACAGATGGCATGGGCAGGGTCAATATTGGCCTTGGCTATATGTTTTCTGCCGGCAGCGATTGTACCCAAAAACGGCTCACAGGAAATTATTTCCAGTGGGGTGATAAGTTTTAATGCCCAATCAATAAGTATATATAATCTAATATTGTGCTAAGGTAATAATAACGAATACCCTAAAATGCAATTTGATAGATACTTTTAGTTCCGATAGCTATCGGAATTAACTTATCACTTAAAACTTAACCCTAGATATTATCTTTGTCACCATGTTTCGCAATTATTTGCTACTAATTTATATATTGCTATTTTCTTTTCAGGCCTTTGCTCAAACGCTGATTCCAAATTCAGGTTTTGAAAATTGGCAAGATTATGACACCTTAAATCAAGGGCACCAATTGCCTAGTAAGTGGGACGTTGCCAATACAGATAGTATGTTCATGCAGGGATACCAAGGCATTGTTAGGAAAAGCTCTTATGCAGCAAGGGGTAGTTATAGTTTGCAGATGGTGATTGATTCTTCCAACAATATATATGACTACGAGACTTTGGAAAATACGTTCCCATTTAAAGGACGGCCAACAAGTTTAAGATTTTTTACTGCATTTAGTGAGCCAGGCAATAGTGCAACTGTATCACTTACTTTTTATAGAATTGATACCAATGGCAATTGGCAACCCTTGGGTAGTGGCTTCAGCACATTTAGTCATACCAAAGATGGATGGGTAGAAGAAGCATTAAATATATCATATACTGATACAACTATGCCCACACGTTGCCATATATCTTTTGATTACCCAAGCAATGCCGTTGGCAAGAAAAATATATCTTTTTACCTTGATGAGATTTCCTTTTCAAACAATACAAGTATTGCCGAAAATCTGATAAATAATAAAGAACAAATTGCTTTTCCTTGCCCTGCTGATAAATTACTCAGCTTGAAGTTATCGGGAGATGCAAAGGTGCAAATAATTGATATGCTTGGCAAAAGTGTTTACAGCCGTATCTTTGCACCAGGCTTGTCCAGTCTTGCTACTGATAATCTGCCCAATGGATTTTACTTATTATATATAGTTTATGCAAGTGGGCAAACAGAAATTGATAAAATAATAATTAACCATCCTTAACCTTTCTATTCTTTAGAAGAAGTAGAGGGATGAGACAAATACCCAATAAATGCAAATAACTTTTTGTGGTGCAGCTCGCCAAGTAACCGGCAGCATGCACCTAATCACTTTAGATAATGGTTTTAAAATTCTACTCGATTGCGGACTTGATTACGAGCAGCAAAAGAATTTTCACTACAGTCCACCCAATTCATTTCCATTCGATCCAGCCAGTATTGATGTAGTGGTGCTAAGCCATGCACATATTGACCATAGTGGCAATTTGCCCAATTTGGTAAGGCAGGGATTTGGAGGCAGGATTATTTGCACGCCAGCCACAGCAGAGCTTGCCTATCATTTACTATTAGACAGTGCACGTATACAAGACCACGATTATCGTAAAAACCGACGAAAAAAAATACAAACACCAAAGCCGCTTTATACGGAGAAGAATGTAAAACAAACTATTGCCCAGTTTAAAACATTACCTTTTCATAAACCCTATAACATAGCACCAGAAGTTACGCTAACTTTTGGCATAGCAGGCCATTTATTGGGAGCAGCTTTCGTTCAACTTCAAATAGAAGAGAGCGGGAAAACTAAATCTTTGGTTTTTACAGGTGACTGGGGAAGGGCAAATGCACCTTTATTGAAAGATCCTGAATCACTTCCACCATGCGATGTGTTGATTAGTGAAAGTACTTATGGTGGCCGCCTGCACAGGCCCAATATTGACCCCGAAGCTGAACTGCTTGAATTTGTGACCAGCACCTGCGTAACGCAACGGGGCAAACTTATTATCCCAGCTTTCTCTGTGGGAAGAACCCAATCAATAGTATATACCCTTAACAAACTTGCCAGAAAAGGTCTGTTGCCCGATGTGAAAGTATTTGTAGATAGCCCATTGGCAATTAAAAGCACCAATATATATAGCAGTTACCGAGGTGATTTGAATGCTGAAACAGCAGAATTTGCCCACAGCTTCAATGATTTATTCAATTTCCCCAACCTTCAGCTTATCGAAGACCAATCTGATAATTTCTTGTTGGATAATTATTTCGAACCCTGTGTGATTGTTTCTGCTGCAGGAATGGTAGAAGGTGGACGCATACAGACACATATTGCCAATCATATTTCCAATAATTACGCTACTATACTGATAGCAGGTTTTTGCTCTCCGGGGACTTTAGGTCACGATTTACTGCAAGGCCGCCAAACAATTACTGTGAAAGGACGCCCAATGGCAGTTTATGCCCGAATTGCCAGTACAGATGCTTTTAGTTCTCATGCCGATGCAGATGGACTTTGTTTTGCAATTTCAGAAAATGCCACAAGTAACCGTAAAACCTGCTTGGTGCATGGCGATGAGGCAAACATGAATGCATTGACCACTTTGTTAAAAAAGAATGGTGTTGCCGATGTCATTATTCCGAATAGAGGAGACAGTATAAATATTTAGAAAACCAAACATTGCTATTACTTTGTTTGTTAATTAATATTAAAAATAACATTTAGTTAACATTGTTTAAGGGGAAAAATGTTTTTTTTGCAGTATCAATATTGGTCAAGCTCCTATTTAGCAAAACTGATATCTATCACGGGTGTAGTTGATGGCAGTCATATATTAAAGTCTCTAGTCCCAGCAATTTTGAAACAAAACCCAATATATAAAATATAACATGAAAAATTTATTATTCCCCACAGATTTCAGCAAACCCGCTGAACACGCAATGGACTTTGCTGTATATTTAGCACAGGCCAACGATTCAGAAATCACTATATTGCATGTATATGGTTCACCTTTTGTTGACCAATATATGACACCCGAAACTATCAGTGCCATCATGCATGAATCGAAAATTAAAAGTGAAACTGATATAAAAAATTTAAAAGAAGAATTGTCGGTAAAACATCCTTGGTTAAAAGTAAACACCAGGGTTGAACATGGCTTTGTAGTTGATGCAACGCTGAAAGTGGCCGAAGAATTAAAATGCGATTATATAATAATGGGCACTAAAGGTGCATCTGGAATTTTTGACAAAATAATTGGCTCAAACACTTTAGGTGTTATTGAAAAAGCTACCTGCCCTGTGTGGGCAATCCCTGGATCTACGCATATAAAAGAAATAAAAACCGTGATGTATGCAACCGACTATATAGGTGATGATATTGCGGCAATCAATCAGATTCTTAAATTCTCAAAGTTGGTGGGTGCGGAAACCAAAGTGGTACATTTCCATGAACTATACGAACCCAATATTTCGGATGCTGACAATTATAGAAAAATGAATTTGCAGGATCATTTTAAAGCAGAAAATATCTCATTTATTAATTTAAATAGAGATGGTGTTACCGAAGGAATCGAGACCTATGTTGAAAACCAAAACCCCAATGTATTAGTCTTGGCCATGCACAAAAGAGGATTCTGGAGTAGCCTGTTCCACAGCAGCACTACCAAGCATTTTGCACTCAGTTCAAAAATTCCTTTGTTGACAATTCATAAAGCTGGTTAATTAAAATAGTTGCGGGTTGCGGGACCATACGGCGAAAGCATCCGCCGCGGCGGATCCACAACTGGCAACTCACAACTATTTCCCAATAACCACACTCCCTCCCAAATCGGGAATGGGAACAAAAGCTAATTGGTGTTGTTTGCAGTACTCCAATACTGCTTGCCTAGCACCTTTATATCCTTCGTTATTGTAATCGTGAATAAATATATAACCTCCAGCATTTAGCCTCGGATAGAAATATTGTAGTCCAGCTAAAATTGGTTCATACAAATCAGTGTCAATGCTAACAAATGCAAACTTGTCTTCTATATCTTTAGTAGTTGCGGGAAAATAACCTTTGCATACAATGCAATTATTTGGATGCGGCATTTTACCAAGCACTAAAGCCACACTTGTTCCACTAAAATCTTGATCTCCGGTTGAGAATCCTTTGCCCACTTCTGTTCCCACATCTCGATTGTCAAACCCTTCAAAAGTATCGAATAAATATAATTTTCTGTCGGGAAAAACGGTATTAATATCTTTGGCAAAATCGCCTCTGAACACACCCAGTTCAGCCACATTTCCCTGAACATTATTGGTATATATTTCATGGCTGCACATTTCCAAACATGCCAGCCTATTATAGTCCAATCGGTTCAGGTCTATACGCTTTGCACGATTCAAATAAATGAGTGACTTAACCAAATGAAGCCCACGCTTGGCGAGCATTCTTTGTAATAGGTGAAATATTTTTTTCAAATCGGGAATTGTAATAGACATTGCAAAGATATTGTATTTGGTATATTGGTTCATAAAACAATTCCTTAAATATATTGTGGATAAATGAAATCGTATTTTATAATTGCAATGATTACGTTTGCATCAAACAAAATAAATTAATATAAGCAATGAAATATAAAAAAATCTCTCTAATTGCAGCAGCTATAGCGTTTTTTGCTAGTTCGTGTGGTATTATAAAGCAAAACCATAGGTTTGAATGTCGTAAAGATCTCAATGAAAATTCTTCTTTAAAAATTAGCACCCCAAAAGAGGAAAAAATTATAACAATCAATGATAAACCAATTACAATTAAACAAGTTTCAACCCAACCATCTATAGGGCAAAATGGGACAATAGTAACTGCAAAAAGTAATAAAGTAGTTTCTGCTGCATTTTCACATCCTATTATAAAAGTGCTAACTGGCGAATCTATAAAGACCCAAGTTGCACCCATTGAGAATATACTTAATAAAGATGGAAGTGCCCAAAATAAAAATATTTCAAATACAATAAGCAAACCCAATGATGGTGGCGGAAGTGGGGCTTTAGGCACAATTGGATGGGTGATAATTGTACTTGGAATCCTTATACTTTTATTATCAAGTATTATTGTAGGAATAATATTAATGCTTGTAGGGCTTCTTTTTGTAGTACAAGGTAAAAAATAGCATTGCCATAATTTAAAATATAATAATATTACTGGAGCCAAGCTAAAAGTTCGGCTCTTTCCAATTCCCCCGAATCCTAAATCCTGATAGCTATCGAATCCTAAACCCTGCTACCTATCTCGCTCAAATTCACCACACTCATGGTGGCCGATGCTTTGGCTATCATAGTTTCAATTCCATCTTTGTAGCAATAAACTTCTCCCTCGCAGAAAATCATTTTACGTCCTGCTTTAATCACAAAACCTTTGGCTGTTATTTTATCTCCCTGTCCTGGATTTAAGTAGGATATTCTTAAGTCGGCTGTTAGAACCACCTGACCCACATCCACCAGGGTATATGCTGCAAAACCCATTACCAAATCGGCAAGTGTAGCGGTAGCACCGCCATGCACAAAATTTGTTTGCTGCAATATATGTGCTTCTATTGGCATACCGGCTGTTACCAATCCCGGTTCTATTCGGTCGAGCTGAAAACCTATATGGTGCATAAACCGCTGGCCCACTAGCTTTTCAACAATGAGTTCGCGGTAACTGGGATTTAGAATAGTGAATGGTGTTGACATATTATAATAAAAAAATCACCCAACTTGCGGCAGGGTGATTGTAAATGTGGTAACAAAGATCATTAGTCTTCTATAATGCCTGTTTTATCTTTATAAGGAGATTCTACACTCACAGTTTTGATAACAAGCTTTATGTGTTGTTGTTTCAATCTAGAAACGGTTTTATTGTAACGGTCTTTTCTTTTAAGTCTAGTAACTGCCATGATTTTATTTTTTTTAGGAGTGCAAATTTATGGGTAAAAATCAAAACGGGCAAATTTTTTTGCTCATTGTTTTAAGGATGCCAGATATTTCGCTATCGCAATCTGCGACCTTAGGGGCTTGCCATTGTCCACCTTATAGTGGTTATCGAGGTTTTTATCAATAATTCTAGCTTTTACATTATCACTCAATTGCAGGTTAATAAGGTCTTTTATAATTTTACGACAATCGGGATCTAGGATTGGGAAAGCGGCTTCGATTCTATTCTCCAAGTTTCGGGTCATCCAGTCGGCACTGGAGAGGTATATTATTTCATTGCCGTCATTCCCAAAAATAAATACCCTGCAATGTTCCAGCAACCGGTCTATAATACTTATTACTGAGATATTCTCACTTAAACCTTCAACGCCAGGCACTAGGCAACAAATACCACGTATAATTAAGCTTATTTTTACGCCTGCTTGTGAGGCTTCGTATAGTTTGTCAATGATATCTTGGTCTACCAAACTATTCATTTTGGCCGTGATATAGGCTTTTTTTCCGTGCCTTGCCAGTATGGTTTCATGTTCAATTTTATCTAGGAAAAATATTTTTAAATGGTGTGGGGCTACCATCATATATTTTGTTTTTGCAGGTTTTTCAGGCGACTGTAGCATTTTAAAAGTTGCGGCCATGTCTGCAACTATTTCTTTGTTGGTAGTGAGCAAACCCAAATCGCAATATAACCGTCCAGTGATTCTATTATAATTACCGGTAGATAAATGCCCATAGTTTACTATTTTCCCATCCTCTTTACGTGAGATTAAACACATTTTACAATGAATTTTCTGTCCTGTTTTGCCATAAAAAACAGTAGCTCCGGCCTCTTCCAGTTTTTGGGCCCAGTATATATTCGACTCTTCATCAAACCGGGCTTGCAATTCCATCCAAGCATACACTTTTGCCCCGTTTTTTATGGCATTAATAAGTGCATGTACAATATTGGAGTGTTTAGCAACCCGATACAAAGTAATCTTAATTGTTTGAACTCCCGGATCAATAGCTGCTTCGCGTAACAGCCTAATGATATAATCAAAACTATGATAAGGATGGTACAATATATAATCTTTTTGCTTGATGGCAGCAAACATCGTTTTCGATTTGTCAATCGTTTCAATATTTGCCTGGGGTAATGAATGGTTATATAATGCCTTGTTTTTAATAACAGGAAAATCGAAAAAATCTTTATAGTTATGATAGCGGCCACCGGGTATCAAACTTCGTGTGCTTACCTTTAGTTTATTGATTAAATAGGTGAGCATCTCTGCGGGTATCCTTTCATCGTAAACCAATCGGGTAAGGGCACCGTTCTTACGTTTCTTAAGGCTGTGCTGCATAATATCGAGCAACGATTTGGTGAGGTCGCTGTCCAGATCCAGCTCCGCGTCACGCGTAACTTTTATGGTAAATGAATGAAACTCGTCGAAATCAAAAATAGAAAACAGCAAATCCATCGACGACCGAATAACATCGTCCAACAATATAATATTGGTCGAATTTCTAACGCCGGCTTTAATTAAATAAAACCTACTGATTACATCGGTAGGCAATTCAAACATGGCATATATTGTTTTGGAAGAACTATCTTTGGTGTTCATACTCACCACTTGGTATAAAGACTTATCTTTCAACAAAGGCAATTCATATTTTTCATCCATAATAATGGGAAACAAAAACGGAAGTACCGAATTGGCAAAATAAGCTCTCACCTCTATTGATTGCTCGGGTGTGAGGGTTTTCTCGTCAACAATAAATATATTTTCTTCTTCCAGTTTTTCTATAATATTCTGATAGGTTTCGTTAAACCTGGTTTGCAGGTATAATACTTTTTTCTGTATCAAATCAATTACCACTGTGGGCGTGTGTTGCATGGGCAACAAATCTTTTTTGCCCACTTTAAGCAACCTGCGAAGCGAAGCCACCCGCACCCTAAAAAATTCATCCAGGTTTGATGAGAAAATAGATAGGAATTTTAAGCGTTCAAGTGCTGGCACTGAATCATCGGCAGCCTCTTGCAGCACCCGCTCGTTAAAAGCCAACCAACTCATCTCACGGTCCTGGTATAATTTACCTTCGAATTCTTTAATCATTTATTCAAACTGTTTTAACAATTTTTGTGCAAGTATAGTATTATATTTTGTTTTTCCCATGCTATTTAAATGGTGATAATCGTAAAAGTAATGAAAATCATGGCAAATGTCCAAATGTGTAAAATCCAAATAATGAATATTGCTTTTATTTAATATGGGGAGCAAGTGCTGCTGTGCTATCCTATCTACCTGCATGGTAATTTGGGGCTGCAATTTTAGTATGGGGGTTGTTATCATAATCAATTTAACCTGCTTCGATTTGCACAGGGCAATCATCTTTTCCAAATAATAGATGTTCTGTATATTCACTTTAAAGTTATCGGGTATATCAGCCATCCTGTTGATTTTATGGGTATCAACTATATTATTATTGGGTGTAATATAGTCTCCAGTTGCTGTATTATACTCTTGTTTAATTAAATCCAGTTGGCTATTAGCAGCGGCTATCAACCCCAATCTGGAATTGTACTCCACAAATTTCCAAAACGGAAAATACCGCCACAGGTAAGTTCGAGAACCAAATACGGATAGGTATTGTTGATATACCTCATCGTGATGCAACTGGTTCAACAATATCCAGGTTCTTTTGGGGTCATCCAAATTGAAACTCAATGACCATGGGTCGATATTATATACCAAATATTTAATATCATTATTTTGCTTCAAAAATAAATCCAACAATAAATAATGATGCATCATATTGGTACCATCTACTCCGATATTCACACATTTTTTACCCAATTTTTTGTTTAGCGAATCGGTATATATTTGGGTGTACACCCTTGAGTTGCCAAGAAATGCGACATCGTAGCTCTCACTTTTTTTATTGAGCACCCACGATGATTTATAATACTTGTCATTCGAGAATATTGCAGTAAAAGTGAAATCCAGCACATATAACAATATAATGATAATCACTCCCAAGTTTGCGATATGTTTAAACCTTCTCAAAACTGAAAATATATAAATTGTTGAGGCTTGATAAAGCTGCCAAAAAATAACAATATCAATATTGCTGAAACAGAAAATACATATTGAACATATAGTTTTCTTTTGTCCATCAACTCGAAAAGTGGATTGAGTTTATATCGAAATTCTATACAAAAACATATTACTATCATCAGCAAAACTGTAACAAACTCAATGGTATTCTCAAAATTCCCGATAAAATTTGTTTTGCGATACGTGTGCGAAACCAAACTGTTGAATACTGCCCCAACCTCAGTAAAATTAGCTGCCCTAAAGAATACCCAAGCCACACAAACCAAATGAAATACAATAATTTGTTTGATTATTTTCGGCAATTTAATACGATAGGTATGTGGTGAGATTTTTCGTATATAAATTTCTATAATAAGATATAATACATGTATAGCTCCCCAAGTGATAAATGTCCAATTGGCTCCATGCCACAGCCCACTGATGAGGAAGGTGATGACAAGATTGAGGATATGTCGTTTTTTATTGCCGCCCAATGGTATATATATATAATCACGAAACCAAGTGGAAAGGCTGATATGCCATCGTTGCCAAAAATTACTAAACGACGAGGCAAAATAAGGTTTGTTAAAATTAAGCGACAAATCAAACCCCATCACTTTTGCTGCTCCCCTTGCAATATCAGTATATCCCGAAAAATCGCAGTATATCTGTATGGCAAAAAAATAGATTCCCATTAGTGAGTCGGCCCCGGTTGCAGCATTTGGATGGTCATATAATTTATCTACAAAAAACGAGAGGTGGTCGGCAATAGCCATTTTTTTAAAGAAACCCCACCACATTAAAGTAAGACCGTATTTGAGGTTATGATAGTCGAAATATTTGGGCTGTTTTATTTGTGCAAGCAATACTTGTGGCCGCTCAATAGGCCCAGCTACCAACTGCGGATAAAACATTACATACAGGGCATAATCGGATAATTTTTTTTCGGCTGTATATTTTTGTTTATATACTTCTATAACATAGGAAAGGCTTTGAAAAGTGTGAAAAGAAAGACCGATGGGCAGTAATATTTTGAAAGGTTTTAATTGTTCATAATCGAATATAGAATAAAATAAATTCAAATTCGATATAAAAAAATCTATATACTTAAATGCAAAAAGTAATGCACAGGTTGCAAGTATGCTTACTATTAACCACCGTTTTCGATGCTTATTATTCTCTGATTTTTGTATTTGCAATGCGGCATAATAGTCAATTATGATTGCCGCAAAGAGTATAATAATATAGGAAGGGATGGCCGCCATGTAAAATATGCAACCGGCTAAAAGTAATAAGTAATTGCGAAACTTAACAGGAACTACAAAGAACAAAAAGGTAACAATTGGAAAAAAAAGGGCAAAATATAGCGAATTGAAAAGCATAGCAATTATGCATTCAGTTGTTGCATTTCTTCTTCATATCGTCCCCACTCCAAATAGCGTTGCCTGATTTGCTCAGAAGTATCCATTTCTTCTTTATCGGGCATCAAGTTAATAAATGCCAGCCCATATACAAAACCCATTACACACAGCCGCATAGCCGCATGCAACGATGCTATAATTGAAAAACTTACAAAAGTAACAATCATTAATTTTCGATAATAAGCTTTAAAAGAAAAAAATCTTTGAACAGGAATTGTCAACAAAATAACCAAAGCTCCCAAACCCAAAAGCCCGTGCTCTGATAAAAGCCTGGTAAGTTCAGTGTGCGATGCAGCATAGCGTGGCCCTAGTTCTAGCCGTGCTTCCTTTGCCATTCCCACACCCACGCCCAATGCTAAATGGTCTTTGAAAAGTTGAAAATCTTCTAGTGCAAGGTCATCTCGGCCACTCACTCCAGATCCATAGTTTTCAAATTTGGGATTTTTCTTTTTGAAGGTACCGCCATATCGCTGAGACAATGCATTACCTGTGGCATTGTCAAAGTAATTGAACAGAAAAAATAACAATATCAACAGCACGCCAAAACCTACTAAAAAAGTATTTTTTGCTTCGGATATAGAAAACCTCAACCACACGATAGTAGCAAAAAATATGGATATGATAGCTGTAATAATTCCACCTCTGGAGAAATTAATTACACAAAATATAAACATTAAAAAAGTAACGATTCGATCTAATGTACCTGAAGTAGTAACCCTGATATTTAAAAAAAATGCAACAAGCATCAATACCAGTCCATAAGCAAAAATTGTAGCAACCTGGTTAGGGCCATAGCCTCCACTTAATTTAAAATTGGCCGCATCATTAAAAACAATTTCGGAGAATGAGGGTATTCTTATAAAAATGATAGTTGCACATGTGATGAGCGGTAAAATGGCCAATAAAATTAATGACCTGAATTCTTTAATCGTAAATACTTTGTTGGAAAAATAAATTACTGATATTGCCAAACTTAATGGCCCCGATAAATTAAATGATAATTCTTTTCTAAATACATTCAAATCTTCCATATCAGATAATGCAATGGACGGCAATAGGAAAAATATATATAATAAAATGGGCACGGACGATTTAGAAGTGTACGACTGAAATTGCCGAGCTGTTAAAAAGATAAAAATAAGTATATATTTAACACCTTCCCACGGTACATTGGCATTCAACATCCTTAAACTAATTTCTAACGATACCAAATAAATAATGTACACATGTGCAACACCATTTTTGTTTTGTTTAGACAACAAGTTTGAAATAACTAACAGTACCAAAGCATAATAATAAATATCAATGGCCCAAGTATAATTAACAAACAAAATGCCGAACAATACATGAAGTATGATTAACGCATTGATTCTAAATTTACTCAGGTCTTTAAATAACATTTTATATCTTTTCTATTTTGGGTCCTTCTTTCATCATCTGGCTCGATTTATCCCATGATTTTTTAAACCGAATGAGCAAGATGGGGAATTTTAATAATACAAGTACAAAGGTAAGTGGCAAAAAGCTACGGTATTTTTTTAAATTGAATGGCAATACTGCTGAAATCACACCACTGGTCATTCCTACTTTAATATTCAATGTATCAAAATAAGTGCGGTATAAAAATGTAACACTGGGAATGGGAATCGCATCGAACCATTTTTTTGAGTGGAACGCATCCCAATGGCCTACCTGCCTCAGCCCACCATCGCTCACTTTTAAATGCAAACGGCTGGCATACGGGTGTGAGATACTTTTGAAACCCTGCAAATATGCCCTAAGCCCAAATTCGCCATCGCCCATCCGCATCTTGTCATATTGCATATCATATAGCCCCACGGTTTCAAACACTCGCTTGTGCACCAATGCGTTCCCAGAATCAAACTGGTCTGCCCATCGGAAAAAAGAATAATTGGGGGGGACTTTGTCGCCCACTTTTGATATACTCACCCCTGCTGAAATATCTGCTTTGAAATAATCAATTCCTTTAATATGCTCCTCCACCCAATTGGGTGCCACTCGTGAATCATCATCAAAGAACAAAAGCCAATCACTTGTTGCTTGTTTAATGGCTTCATTCCTTGCAAGCCACTGCCCACGGCCTTCTTGCACAATTAATTTAATAGGTGCCTTGAACTGTTTGTAAAATTCCAGGTCTAATGGTTTTGTTTGGTCTATAATAATAATTTCGTGTGGGGTAACTGTTTGCTGCTCCAAATCTAATATTACATCTTTCAAATATTTATATCTATTTAAAGTGGGTATTATAATGCTCACTTTGATATCAGATGCCAACAAAGGCGATTTAAAGTTTTCATATTCTGTATATATTTTGTGGTTTTTATAAAGTTCTACATGTTTTGTATTTCTGGTTTTTATAAATGCACTAATTTCAGTAAAAGGGTTGTGAAAAGTAATAAGCCTTCTGAACAAAACATTGAATACCCATGCTTTCTTATAATACTTCCGCAAAAAACGATATTCATCGGATAATGTAGGTTTTTCAGTATCTTCAGGCCATTTTGAAACTTCAGCCGTGAGCATATATCCTTTGCTCCATAAGCGATATCCCAGATCTAATTCCTTCGATACAATTGTATCATAAGCATTGTCAATCGGCTCTTCGGGATATTTGTCAGCATCGGCAATTTTGCAGCGGGCAACGGGCACAAACCCTTTTGCACTGGGCAGCAAATGAAAATACCAACCAGAACTTGGGTAAGTTTTAAATATAAATGTTGCCAGCCTTCCTTTGAGTTTCATTTTAGTCTTTAAAAAATTTCACCATGCCCATCAAGTGGCTCCAAAACCACGATTCCTCTGCGTGCATCAGCATCTCGATGGAACTGTCTGTTTGCTTCACCATTTTTTGTAAACCGTTCACTGTTTTCTTAAATGTTTTCACATTCCTGTCTCTGCCGTCACCTTCAAATTCTGCAAGTGCTTCCAATGATTTTATCAGTGGCGATAACTCGCGTTTGCGGCGTTCGCGGGCTACATATTTTGCTATTTTCCAGGGTTCTTTTTCAGCTTCGAAATAATCTTTGCGGTCGCCCGCTTTTACTTTTTTTATAACCAAGCTCCAATCTACCAAATCTCGCAAATTCATGTTTGCATTGCCTCTGCTAATATCTAACTGCTTCATTACATCCTCGGTAGTAATTGCCTCGGGCGATATCAAAAGCAAAGCATGTATTTGTGCCATGGTTCTGTTAATTCCCCAATATGGCCCCATCGAACCCCATGTGCTTATAAATTCTCGCTTTGCCTCGTTATAGTTCAAAATTATTTTTTATGCTAGCTTTACTTATTGCTTGTTTTTTTATTAATCTTTTTTAGCGGGCTTTGCCGGAACACCCATTAAAGTAAGATTACCTTCGGGATAGTTATTAACTGCACAGGCAGATGCTGCGATGTATGATTTGGGTCCAAGAATAATTGGACCTAATATTACCGCATTGGCTCCCATAATGCAATCATCACCTACCACAATCTCCCCGGGCTTGCAGCCATCCTTAGCCCCTATCACATTGCCGCCCACCATAGTAAGATTGCTACCAATTACTGACATGCCAGAAATTACAATTCCCAGTGAAGGATGAAGTATAGATATGCCTCCTTTAATGTCAGCTCTGTATGGGATATCTATATTTGAATACGCTTGGATGGGATAGAATAGAGGGAGTAATAGCACCCTCAGTTTTTCGTAAGGTAAACCAAATGTTATAAATAATCCCCGCTCAAGCCTATATAAAGCTAAGCCCCAAAAGTTGCGACTAAGCCAAATGTGGATATACCGAATCGTTTTTTTACCCACCATCCTTTTAATGTCTTGACCAAAGTATTTGAACTGGCTTGCCATGTTTTATAACGCTTTCTACTCCTATAACGAAGCTACAAAATAAGCCCAAATATGTGAAGGTAGCAAATTTTGAAATTGAACAATACAAACATTTGGGTTAATATTGCAGTGCCATGAGGTACTTTGCTGCTTTAATTTTTTTTATATTTGGAATGGGTTGCACTAACTCCAATACAGCTAACACACAGCCCACTGAAGCTAAAACTGACACATTGAAAAAGCCTGAAAAAATAGACACTTTAAAAAACTTATCGCAGATGTTAGACAAAGTTTTGCGTACCCAAAAACTTTTTATTGGCAAACATAAGGTTACTTATTATGATGGCAGTTTCAAAAACATTGAAATTGATAGCGTGGGAAACATAAAAGGGTCAGCTAATTATAAACTATTTAGGGTACTCAACAACGAACAGAGCAATGATATATATATGGTAAAGGGGAATAACGAAGCCACCTCGCCCAAAGACACATTTAGCTATACCCAACAAGGAAGTAACATCAAATTTTACCTAATTAATAACCATCAAAATAAATATAAATTTACCTTAACAAAAATTATCAAATGAAAATATTAGAAGGAAAAAGAGGGATCATATTTGGGGCACTCGACCCCAATTCCATCGCATGGAAAGTAGCTGAACAATGCCATGCAAATGGTGCCGTATTCACACTCACCAATGCCCCCATTGCATTGAGGTTGGGCACTATCAATCAATTGGCTGAGGCTACTAACAGCAAGGTAATTGGCTGCGATGTTACGCTAAATGCTGATATGGAAAACTTGATGAAAGAATCAATGGAAACATTGGGTGGCAAAGTAGATTTTGTATTGCACTCGGTAGGTATGTCACTCAATATCCGTAAAGGGAAACCCTATACCGATTTGGATTATGAAATGATGAAAAAAACATTTGATATCAGTGCCATGTCGTTTCATCGTTTGTTGCAGACTGCCTGGAAAATGGACGCCATCAACGATTGGGGCTCGGTGGTGGCTTTAACTTATATAGCTGCCCAGCGTGTATTCCCTGATTATAGCGAAATGGCCGATACCAAAGCATTGCTCGAAAGTATTGCCCGCAGTTTTGGCTACCATTATGGCAAAGCGAAAAAAGTAAGGATAAACACCATATCACAATCGCCCACCAAAACTACCGCCGGTACTGGTGTTAAAGGCTTCGGCTCTTTCTTCGATTATGCTGATGCTATGAGCCCGCTGGGCAATGCCAGTGCTGAAGATTGTGCCAACTACTGCGTAAGCCTTTTTAGCGACTATACAAGGATGGTAACCATGCAAAATCTTTTCCATGATGGCGGATTTTCATTTACCGGTATAAGCAATGAGGTAATCGAAAAAATAGGATTATAATGCAAATGAAAATTTCTGTTGTAATACCAAATTTCAATGGCAGTATGCTGCTAAAGGAGAATCTTCCACACCTTATTACTGCTCTTAAAAACTCAACCTTGCCTTTTGAAATTATTATAGCAGATGATAAATCAACCGATGATTCGGTAAACTTTATCAAACAAAACTATAGTGATATTATACTCATTGAGAATACATCAACTTTGGGTTTTTCGGCCAATTGTAATACAGGATTTAAAGTAGCCAAGCACAACTGGATACTGGCCATGAACACAGATGTAAAAATACATGAAAACTATTTTGAACCTTTACTCAAATACCTCAACAACAAAAATCTTTTCTCAGTGGGCGGTGCTATATATGGCTACGACAATGTATTGCAAGATGCGGGCAAATACCCTTCCTGGGGATTGCAAGGCTTAAAAACCACGGTTGATTTTGAACAAAAAGATTATATAACCAGTGTGTCAACTTTATTCAATTCAGGGGCATGTGTATTATATAACCGCGAGAAATTAATGCAGTTGCAAGGCTACGACGAACTGTTCACCCCATTCTATTATGAAGATGCTGAAATATGTTTAAGGGCATTGCGTATGGGATGGGAGTGTTTATATATTCCCGCATCTATATGTTACCACCCCAATTCAGCCACTATCCAAAAACACCACCCTGAAGAATACGTAAAAATAATTGCCAACCGCAACAAACTTATTATGGGTTACCTGCATTATGATGGTATGCACCGCAATACCTTTTATATAATGATGTACTTAAAACTTTTGGTATGCTGGGCTGGGAAAATATGGTATTATAAATCGTTTTCCGGTTTCTACAGTCTGCTATCGCAATTGCGGAAACGCAGGCAAGAAACCAAATACCCACAATCACTCTCGATGGTTTGCTCTAAACTGAAGGCGGATTTGAAGGGGAAGGTGGTTAGACTTTTTTAATGGTTAATTTTTAGTGGTTAATGGTTAATGGCTGACGCCAGATCATTTCTGTGGATAATTTGAATATTTTTTTTGCAGGATGCAACTAAAAGATGAAATATGTGTACTTCATGTATATCAAACATTTACTTGCTTATCTTGTGATAAATTGCATAATTTGCTCAAAATTAAAACAATGAAAAAAATACTTCTACAAATTTTTTTAATCAGTTCTTTTTTTGTCTCCGTCAAACTTAAAGCTCAAACTTGGGTTGATGTGGGTGGGGGCAATAACATAGTTAATGGTACTATAATATCCATGGTTGCGGATGATTCAAACAATCTATATGCGGTTGGGGATTTTTATAATGCCAAGAGTGCTAATTATGTAGCCAAATGGAATGGCTCAAAATGGAGCGAGGTGGTAGGGACTAATGGCAAAGGGCTAAAGGCTAATTCCGATATTCAATCAATCATCAGAGACGATTCAGGATTCTTATATGTAGCAGGAAATTTTACCAATAGTAATGGAAAGCGATATGTGGCTAAATATGATGGCACAAGTTGGAGCGAGTTGGGAACGGGAAGCAATGCGTTAGCTGCCAACGGTACTATAAAGGGTCTGGTGAAGGGCGATTCTGGTTACATATATGCTGGAGGACATTTTACCAATAGCAATGGTAAGTACTATGTCGCCAAGTGGAACGGCACTTCATGGACTGAGCTTGCTGGTTCTAATACTTTAGATGCAAATAACTATATACATTGTATTGCAGGAGATGATTCAGGTCATGTTTATGCTGCTGGTGCTTTTACCAATGCCGGGGGTTATCGCCATGTGGCCAAGTGGGATGGCTCAACTTGGAGTGAAGTAGGAACAGGAGCCAATGCTTTAAATACAGATTTATTATTCTTTACAATAGTTGTCGATAGTCAGTTTAATATATATGCTGCAGGCGAAGATTATTATGCTAAAAATAATATTGTAGTGAAATGGCATGATACAAGTTGGAGCGAAGTAGGTAAATTAAGTTTTAATCTGAATATTTATTCATTAGCACCATACGGAAATGGCGAACTTTTAGCGGCTGGTGGAGGGCCTGGTGGTTTCATTGCACATTGGGATGGAAATGATTGGGATAATTTTGGGAGTTCTTACTTAAAGGCCAATGACCCTATTTATAAAGTACTAGTTGATAAAAAACATGATGTTTTTGTTGGAGGCGGTTTTAGAAATTATAATTTGGGTGCTTATTATATTGCAAAGTATGATTGTAGGCCACCTCAACCTATAGACAGCACCCCTGCTTCGGAGTTGTCCATTTGTGCTGGCAATGCTAGTAAATTGTATGCGGTGGGGAAGGGGAAAATAAGTTGGTATACCGAGCCAAGTGGTGGTGTACTTTTAGACACTGGAAATTTTTATCAAACTTCAACATTCACAAAAGATACCATGTTCTATGCTCAAGATAGTAATGAGTGCGGTACCAGTATAGAAAGAACTGAGATTAGAATAAAAGTAAATCCATTACCTAAATCCAGTTCAATACATAAAGATATTAAATGTAATGGAGATAACAACGGAATGGCTAGTGTACAAGCAACCGGTGGTGCGGGTAAATATACTTATAATTGGTTTCCAAGTGGTGGCACGAACAATACAGCTTCTGCATTAAATGGTGGCGTATATATATGTACCATAACAGATAGCAAACTCTGCAGTATAAATGATACAGTTGTAATTACCGAACCCAATGCTATTATAACAACTATTATATCACAAACAAATAATGCGTGCCATGGTGATAAAAAAGGAAGTGTTACAATCAGTACCAGTGGTGGAACAGGCAGCCATGGGTATGATTGGTCGCCAGGTGGGGCAAATATGCCTACTCAGGGAAATTTGCCGGCTGGTAGATTTATATGTACCATTACTGATTCCAACTTATGTAAAGCGAGAGACACATTCTATATAACAGAGCCACCAGCAATCAATATTATTAATGTGATATCACAGAACAATATAAAATGCTATGGTGATAGTAATGCTTTTGTTACAATAAAAGCAAATGGGGGAACAGGTAACTTGAGTTATAGTTGGTCGCCAAGTGGAGGCAATGCTGCAACGGCAAATAATTTAAAAGCGGGCAAATATATATGCACGGTAATGGATTCAAATATGTGTACAAAAACTACAAGTGTTACTATAACAGAACCATCAAAAGTAACTGCAAGTACTTCTTCTCAAAAAGATGTTACTTGCCACGGTGGAAATGATGGAAGTGCAAGTTTGAGTGTGAGTGGTGGGACAGGAAATTTGAGTTACAGTTGGTCGCCAAGCGGTGGTAATACTGCTACTGCAAATAATTTAATGGCTGGAAGTTATACTTGTACTATTACCGATTCTAATAATTGTACTGCCACACAACAGGTAACTATTATAGAACCTGCGGCTATTGATACAGCGGTAACGCAAACAGGTTTTACCTTAACCGCCATGGCAATTCCCGCTACCTACCAATGGCTAAACTGCAATGGGAACACAATCATAAATGGAGCCACAAATAAAACATATACGCCTATATCAAGTGGCAGTTATGCTGCTATTATTATGCAGAATACTTGTAGTGATACTTCGGGTTGTCATACTATAGTAATACAGGGAATAAATGTTAGTAATGTATTATATAGTTTTGAAGTGTGGCCAAATCCTGTGCGGGATGTATTGTATATAAAGATGCCTCAAGTGGTGGGTGAAAACACCAACCACAGGCAGTACGCCAACCGCGAGCAGATTGTGTTATATGATATACTTGGGCATCGTGTACTGGTTGGTGACAACACCAACCAGAGGCAAGATGGCGAGGAGTTGTATAATATATATGTCGGACATTTGCCAAAAGGATTGTATATACTTTCTGTGGGTGGTAATTACGATAGCTATCGGAAGGTGAAGGTGGTGGTGGAATGATCCGTGCTTACTAGTGTATCATGAGATATGACAATATAAAAAACCCCTATCTTATTATTATAACAATTCCCATCTTCTCGTCAGTCTGGAGACTGACTGTATCGTACTCACATCCGCCGCGGCGGAACGTTTCGCTAATCCCGATAATTATCGGGATGCGAGGGCTGCAAAATGTTCAGGCAGAAATTTGAAACTGCCCATTCAATATATTCAATTCCAGTTCAGCTTCGTTTAATGCAGAATGGAAAGCGTCTCTATTCTCAAATGATTCTGGGTTTAAATTGCGGTAATAGGCAATACCATCTGACAAATTATTGTAAAACTCAGTATAGTATTTCTTTAATTTTGCATTTGAAGGATATAATAAATCATCAATCAATTTTTCTTTTAAATAATTTATATATAATACCAATTCATTGATAAACATATTGGGTCTATTATTATACTCGATAATATTTGTCCTGCCGTATATATGATCCACCATAGTTTGTAGTGAAACAATTTTATTAAAATATACAATATTTGGCCCCGGGCAAATGGTTACAGCATTCATATTTTTAATTATTGTTTTATGATATTTTATAGCGACAGTATTTGAAAGCCCAACACATAAACATTCTTTTTCAACGACTTTATTAAATTGCTTTTCGTATTCTTTGTCGCCTAGGTTCATTGATTTTAATTGGGCGATTTTTAGCTTTTGATATTTATGCGATGCAGTACAGATAGGCTCTTCAGTAAATTCTGTATTAAAGGTGAGGTGCTTTTCTATACAGGGACTACCAGGTTTCCCTTTTTCAATTCTTTGTAATCTTTCTTTTTCAGCAGTAGTACCTTTAAGATAGTAAAACCGCACACCCAGTGGCGAATGATGGCTTAGTTCTATATCCTTTTTTTCGGCTTTACACAATAAGTCCAATGTTGCACCATCAACCGCGGTAGCCTCAGGTACCAGCAGGAAAGGTGTGCCCCAACCGGTACTGCTTACTTCATATTTTTCGTGCAGGAATGTATCTTCTTCATAAGTTCCAATTCCACCTTGAACTGTTATTCTTATTTCTGGATTTTTACTGGGTACAAAACTCCCTTTTTCATTTAATGCTTTTATATATAACTCAAGAAGCGTATTAACCAATTCCTGTTTTTTTGTCTTAAATTCTTCTAATATAGGTCCTAGTAAATATCCATCGGTAGCAAAAGCATGGCCCCCACAGTTCAAGCCAGATTCTATCCTGAATTCACTTACCCAAATCCCTTTTTTGGCCAGGTATTTCCCTTGAATAATTGCCGAACGATAATCACTAACTTTAATGGTAATTTTCTTATCAAAACTTCCATCTTCGTTCATATCGAATTGACGGCAGCCTTCCAGATAATTAAATAAACGTGGATTCATACCTGCTGAAAAAACAACCGATGATTTTTTTAGATTACTATTTGCATAACCACGCAGGGCTGATACTGCATCAGAACCATCGGCAATTAATACCCCATTCTTATCTAAATTATTTCTATCGGTTTTGGTCATAATATTTACATCAATATTTCCAGGCTCAACGGCTTCCCTTAAATAAGATTGTATTTTCTCAGCTTCAGGTTTGTCATTTATTTGAGTCATCATCAGATACATTTTTTTAAGTTTGCTATCTTCTGGAAGCATCTCAAAATATTTCACAATCTCCGAACCTTTTTCAAATGCCGCGTTTCGTAGTTTATCTATTTGGGTAGATACAATGGTATTTACCAAGTTTAGATAATCTGTAATCCTTTTAGAGCGACAGTCGTCTTCATTACTCAATATAGGAATATAGGGCAAGCCCATCAAAGGGTAATAATAGCTACGCATCATCTCTATAAGCCGTTCTTCGCCTATGGGTATTACAGAAGAAATACCAAATCGTGCAACTTTTATGGGGGTATCTATGGTGAATGCAAGACCCATTACAGGTATATGAAATTTATGATTGTTCATGTTGTCGTTATTTAATTCGTATTAGTTATTGAAAATATTTTTTTGCGTTTTAGGGCTTCTTCATATTGCTTTTTTTCTTGCTTAGAAATTGGATTCACTGCTATAATTTTTTCTGATAACTCATTAGAATCAAGCACCACAAAGATGAAGTAAGCATTTGTTATTAATTGCTTGGTAGCTGCCGTTAAACTTTTTTTATATACTTGCACATATATTTCCATAGAGGTATTAAAAGTCCGGGTAATCTTGGCTTTGATAATAAGTACGTCACCAATTTTTGCAGGATGGTTAAATTCCACATTATTAATGGACGCAGTAACACATATTTTCCCTGAGTGCATTTGGGCACAAACTGCGGCAGCAATATCCATCCAATGCACCAATTGCCCTCCCAATAAAATGCCCATTGGGTTGGTATCATTGGGGCATACTACTTCTGTTTTTACTGTTTCTGAAAGTGAAGGTCTTCGAGAACGCATGTATTATTTAATTCCATAATTCAACCTGCAAAGTTTAATTATATACGATTATGATTTTATGATTTGAATCATTAAAATATAAAAATGGGCTTTGGAAATTTTTAAATGATTTTTTTTTAGGAAAACAGTAACCAAATCAATGCTATAATATAGGATTCTCTTAATGATTATGCAGAAATGCGAAACTCAAATATGATATGGCGAATAAAAATGATATAACTCAACAAAAAACTGATATAAATCATAAAATTAATTTTAAAGTAGCATCAATTTTGAGGAATTTTTATAGCTACACATTATGAGTGCTGAATTATTGATATCCGAACATGGCACGCTCACCATCCACGATTTTTATGCTGAGATTGCCCGTTTGAAAAAAGAAAAAAATGTGGTAATCCTATCACATTATTATATGCCACCCGAGTTACAACTGCTGGTTAGCGAAGGTGGAGTTGCTGATTTTATTGGAGATTCACTGGGATTGAGTATAGAAGCTACAAAAGTGAGACAAGAGAATATTATATTTTGTGGAGTAAGTTTTATGGCAGAAACCGCAAAGATTTTAAACCCAGCAAAAAATGTATTTATTCCCGATAAAAATGCAGGTTGTTCTCTTGCATCAAGTATCACAGCGAAGGATCTTAAAAATTTTAAACGGCGATATCCTGGAATTCCAATAATAGGATATATAAATACTTTTGCTGAAACCAAGGCTGAATGTGATATCTGCTGCACCTCACGAAATGCATTGGATATTGCCCGTTCATTTAAAGAAGATACTTTATTATTTGTTCCTGATAAATATATGGGGGAGAATTTGAGAACAAGAATCCACCAAGAAACGGGCAAAAATATTGTATTATGGGATGGCAAATGTGAGGTGCATGAGCAGTTTAAGAAGGATTCGTTTAATACAATAAAAGCCCAGTATCCTGATGCTAAAGTGCTACTGCATTGGGAAGTTCCAGAAGAAACGGTGAAGGAATATCTAAATTCGATGGGTGGCGTTTTGGGCAGCACCAATGATATTATAAACTATGTAAAAAATAGTAGCGAGCATACTTTTATCCTGGGCTCAGAATGCGATTTGGGCAGTACCTTGAAACGTATGTATGCCGACAAAGAATTTATTACCCCCTGTATCAAATGCCCCTATATGAAGATGATTACGCTGGATGCTACAATTAAAGCATTATATGCAATAGGTAATGTCGAGCAAGAAAAATATGAAATTAAATTGGATGATGATACTATATATAAAGCTTCAATTCCCTTAAAACGAATGCTCGAATTTAATTGAGTTAAAACTATGAATCCGAAATTAAATATTTTATGTATTGGAGGCGGAATTAGTGGATTGTTATTTGCCATCAAAGCCGCTGAATATGCTCATGTACACCTAATAGTTAAGGATGGTTTATATAATTCTAATTCATACCAAGCTAAGGGCGGAATTGCAGCACCCTTTGCGGATAATGATTCCGCAGATGAACATATAAAAGATACAATTATTACAGGTGCAGGTTTGTGTGATGAAAAAGCAGTACATTTTATGATCAAAAATGCAAGACATTGTATTTTAGAATTGATAGAAATGGGAATTAAGTTCACCAAAAACGAAAAAAATATTCTGGACTTGTCAAGAGAAGGAGGACATAGGCACGACCGCATTGTACACTCAAAAGACGAAACAGGAAAAGCAGTTATCGAAACTTTGGTTGACATTGTTCGCAAACATCCCAATATATATATATACGAAAATCATTTTGTACTTGATTTAATTGTGCAAAATGACAATTGCTGCGGAGCAACTATTCTGAACCAAACAGAAAATGTAAGTTACAATTTTTATGCGGATATTGTAGTTTTAGCTTCTGGCGGGGTAGGTTATCTTTATTTATTAAACACCAACCCTAATACCGCAACTGGCGACGGTTATGCACTAGCTTATAGGGTGGGGGCAAAAATTTCTAATATGGAATTTCTACAGTTTCATCCTACCATGCTATACTTGCATAAACGCGAAGAAAATATACTAATTAGTGAAGCTCTGCGTGGTGCGGGAGCCGAATTGAAAAAAAAGGATGGAAACAGTTTCATGCACAAGTACCACCCTATGGGGTCGTTAGCACCACGTGATATAGTTACCCGAAGTATGATAAAGGAAATGCGTAAAGACCAAGCTAACTTTTTATATCTTGATGCAACAACTATTGGAAATGAGAGATTACAAACTGAATTTCCATACATTTATAATACATGCAAAAAGTATGGAATTGATATAAGTACACAAATAATTCCAATAGTTCCAGCAGCTCATTATATGTGTGGGGGAGTAGTTGCCAATTTGAATGGGGAAACAACAATACCAAATTTATATGCCATTGGAGAAGTAGCATGTACTGGTGTGCATGGAGCTAACAGGCTGGCCAGTAATTCATTGCTAGAAGGATTGGTGTTTGCAGATGCTACAGCTTCCTATATAAAACACAAACATATAGTACCGCATCACTTTGGGGATAGATCCAGGTATCCTATTGCCAAAAAAATGAATTCGATAGGTATCGAACTTAATCTTCATATATCTTTTGATATTGAAAAATTGCAATCATTAATGTGGGATAATGCAGGAATAGTGAGAAATGAGAAAAATCTAGAAACAGCAAAAAATTCGATACAACAGTATGAAGATGAATTATTAAAAATAATGAAATACAATCAGAATTCAAGGAAATATTACGAATTGTTGAATATGGTGCAAGCAGGTTTGCTTATTATACAAGCTGCATTGTTAAGGGAAGGAAGCATTGGTACGCATTATCGGGAAGCTATTTCACCTGAGAATTTTGAGCAAGGCAAAAAGGAGGAATATGCTTATTTGCTTTCTGTATTATAACACAAAAATGATAATTCTCAAACCGTTTTCTGACTTGAATCATATTTTACATATGTTGTATCAAGGTTATTTGTATCCTAAAGTAAAAATGGTTTGAATGAGCAAATAGTACCCGAAGTAGCTGTGATTGTGTTAAACCACAATGGGAAAAAGTTTTTAGATGATTGCTTTAATTCTCTGAGATTAACTACCTATTCCAATTATAAAATATATTTATTGGACAATGCATCAACAGATAATGATGTGGAATATGTCCAGGCAAATTTTCCCGAAGTAGTTATTATACAAAATACCCAGAACAATGGATTTTGTGCAGCTTATAATTTGGCTTTTAAACAATGTAAAGGCAAATATTTTTTATGCCTGAACAATGATGTAAAAGTAAAACCGGATTGGCTAACACATTTGGTAAATGTAGCTGAAGAAGATGATATGATAGCTGCCTTACAACCTAAAATTGTGTCATTTTTTGATGAAACTAAATTTGAATACGCGGGTTCTAGCGGTGGTATGATGGATGTATATGGATTCCCTTTTCTTCGTGGTCGTGTGTTTGATACTATAGAAGATGATAATGGCCAATACAATGAGGTAATAGATGTTTTTTGGACCTGTGGGGCTGCATGTTTTATAAGAGCTTCGGTACTTAATGAGATTGGGAATTTTGACGAAACTATTGTGCATCACATGGACGAGATAGACTTGAATTGGCGAATGCACTTGTTAGGCTATAAAGTAAAAGTGGTTCCTCAATCGGTGATATTACATTATGGTGGGGCTACTATACAACAACAAAGTTTCAAAAAAATGTATTGGAACCACCGCAATTCTTTATACTTATTGCTGAAAAATTATGGTTTACAAAATGCAATTTCAAAAACGATAATACATATACTACTTGATTATATGGCAGCAGGCAAAAGTATTGTATCCTTAGAATTTACTAGGGCTTTTGCGATATTGTATGCACATATTTGGATTGTACTCAATATATTTTTGATTGTAAAAAAAAGAAAGCAAGTACAAAAAATTAGAACAAAAAATGACGAATACATACTAAAGTCTATGTACCCAAGAAGTGTGGTATTACAATATTTTTTTGGCAAAAAGAAAACATACACTGAATTAACTAACAGTATAAAATAAAGTTTATAATAATATATACAAATTATGAAAATTAATTTAATAGCAGAACATCTCAATGGATTGAAAGTAATTCAACCCGATGTGTTTGAAGATGACCGGGGTTTCTTTATGGAAGTGTACCGAACAGATGAGTTTGAAAAGCTTGGCATCCCTACCAATTTTGTGCAGGACAATCATTCACGGTCGGGAAAAAATGTGTTGCGGGGCATACATTTTCAATGGGAGCCACCCATGGGTAAATTGATGCGTGTTACGGTAGGTGAAGCATTTTTAGTTGCAGTTGATCTACGAATTGGTTCACCCAGTTTGGGGCAATGGCATGGAGAAATTGTATCTGCACAAAATAAGAAGCAAGTATGGGCACCAGCAGGCTTTGCCCGAGGATTTTGTGTACTAAGTGAGGTGGCTGAAATTCAATATAAATGTACTGGATTATATAATAAAAATGGCGAATCAGGAATTATGTGGAACGACCCTGCCATAGCAATAGCATGGCCTTTAGCAGAACCACAGCTATCAGACAAAGATAAAACTGCTCATACATTAGAACAATGGCTATCGAATGATTTATCGAAAAATTTCAAGTATTAATATATATATGCAAGATGACTAAGAAAAAAATTTTAATAGCAGGAGGTTCCGGATATGTGGGAGCAGTATTATCGCCTTATTTATTTAATGCAGGATATGATATTACAGTTGCTGATGCCTGCTGGTTTGGGGAATATGTTCCACCAAATATCAACCTGATTAAATTAGATTTATTCGATTTAAAAATGGAGCAGTTAAAAGGTTATGATACCGTTATTTTCTTGGCAGGATTATCAAATGATCCTATGGCAGAATTTTCTCCTTCTAAAAACTTTATATATAATACTGCACTGCCTGCATATATAGGTTTCATGGCCCGAGAAGCTGGAGTTAAACGAATTATATTTGCCAGTTCGTGCTCGGTATACGGATATACGCATAATAAAACATACACTGAAACTGATGAAGCGGTTTGCAATTATCCCTATGGTGTTTCTAAACTGCAGGGCGAATGTGTTTTACTATCTCTGCACACTGAAGACTTTTCTGTAATATGTTTCAGGCAAGGAACTATAAGTGGATACAGTCCTAGAATGCGATTGGATTTGGCTATTAATACCATGATGAAAAATGCGATTTCAAAAAACGAAATTACCGTTTCAAACCCAAAAATTTGGCGACCTATTTTAGGACTTAATGACTTATGCAAAGCTTATCAATTAGCGATTGAAAGTAAACCCAACACCAATGGAATTTTTAATATTGCATCGTTCAATACCACTATTGGCGAGCTTGCCACGCAGATGGCACAGTTACTTGAAAAGAAGTATAATAAAGCCATAAAAATTACAGATAAAAATATACAAGATTATAGAAACTATAAAGTAAGCTGGCAAAAAGCACTGGATGAATTGGGATACAATCCTACGCAAACAGAAGCAGATATTATAGAAAATTTACTAGAAAATATTAATAATTTTAATGATTTTGAAAACAGTAAATATTATAATATAGAAGTATTTAAAAACACCAAACCAAAATATTAAACGTATGAAAATATTAGTACTTGGAGCTAATGGACAGCTTGGCAGCGATATTGTGGCTGCATTCAAAAAGGAACATGAAGTAATTGCTAAAACTCATGATGATATTGATGTGGGAAACTTATCGGATATATATCAATTACTTATTGGTATTCAACCAAAAATACTAGTCAACACCACCGCCTATCACCAAGTAGAATTATGCGAACAAAACCCTGATATAGCAGAACTTATCAATGCTACTTCCGTTGGCTTTATGGCAAAAATCTGTCATACACTTCATATTAAATTTGTTCATTTCAGCACCGATTATGTGTTCGATGGTGAAAAGAAATCTCCATATAATGAAGACGATATTCCAGTACCACTAAATGTATATGGTAAAACAAAATTGGAGGGTGAAAAGTTGATAATTTTAAACAATCCCGATGCAATTATAATTAGAATTTCAGCAATTTATGGGCACCATCCCTGCAGAGCTAAAAAGGGTTTAAACTTTATACAGTTGATGCTGAAATTGGCCTACGAAAAAGGTGAAGTAAAAGTAGTGGATGATGAATTTGTGTCGCCAAGCAATACAAAAAACATTGTGCAGCAATTGGCTTTAATTCTTAACACCGACATTAAGGGAACTATACATGCCACATCAGAAGGGCAATGCTCGTGGTACGAATTTGCTGAAGAAATATTCAAATATACCAATACTCCGGTTAAATTATTCAAAGCCAGCTCATCGGATTTTCAATACAAAGTAAATAGGCCTAAGTATTCAGTTCTTCAAAACGAAGTATTAAACAAAAACCATATCAATATTATGTTGCCATGGAAAGAAGCATTGCATCAATATCTTAATGAAATTTAATAGTGAAAACTAAAACCACAGTTCTACTACGCTCTGGGCGGATCGTTTACTAGGCTTAATATATCATAAAGTAGAATATAAAATACATTTTATGTCATTTAAAACAATTATCGAACCTTTTAAAATTAAATCGGTAGAGGCAATATTAATGAGTACCGAAAGCGAACGTAAAAAGTATTTAGAAGCAGCTCACTCTAATCCATTTTTATTGAAAAGTGAGCAAGTAATTATTGACTTTTTAACAGATAGCGGCACCTCTGCCATGAGCAATGAACAATGGGCTGCCATGATGCGGGGTGATGAATCGTATGCAGGTGCCAAAAGCTGGGAGCGTTTTTACAATGCTGTGCATGAGCTAACTTCATATACTTATATTTTGCCAACCCACCAAGGAAGAGCCGCCGAAAGAATTTTATATAGTTTTTTGGGAGGCAAAGGGAAAATATTTATCAGCAATGCCCATTTCGACACTACCCGTGCAAATATTGAATTTAGTGGTGCAACGGCTATTGATATTGGCATTTATGAATCGAAAAATCATGAAGCGTATTATCCATTTAAGGGAAATATTGATACTGAAATATTAGAAAAAACTATCATAGAACATGGTGCAGAAAATATTGGAGCAGTAATATTAACCGTTACCAATAACAGTGGTGGTGGGCAGCCTGTGAGTATGCAAAATGCAAAGGAAGTATCTGATATTTGTAAAAAATATAAAGTATTATATATCATAGATTGTTGTCGTATTGCTGAGAATAGTTATTTTATCAAACACCGAGAAGCAGGATTTGACAATTATACTTATAAGGAAATTGCAAAGGAAATGTTTAAGCTAGCAGATGGCTGTATTATGAGTGCTAAAAAAGATGCCTTGGTAAATATGGGTGGTTTTTTGGCTTTGAAAGATGAAATTATTGCTCAAGAATGTACAAATCTACTAATTGTTACCGAAGGGTTTACTACTTATGGTGGCTTAAGTGGTCGTGATATGGAAGCTATAGCCGTGGGGTTGAACGAAGTATTTGATAAAGATTATTTGAATTATAGAATAAAAAGTACTGCATATCTTGGAGAAAAATTAAGAGAGAAAGGTGTGCCTGTGATGTATCCCATAGGTGGCCATGCAGTATATATTGATTCTGCAAAACTGTATAATCATATTCCACTTAATGAATACCCAGGCATGGCATTGGTATGTGAATTATATAGAATTGGTGGAATCAGATGTGTAGAAGTTGGTTCTGTGATGTTTGGCAAATATGATGAAAATGGGGAATTAATCCCGGCCGCCATGGAACTGGTACGACTGGCAATTCCTCGCAGGGTATATACCCAAAGTCATATAGATTATGTGATAGAAGTATTTGATGAAGTATTGAAAAATAAAGCAAATACTAAAGGATACAAAATAATAAAAGAAGCAAAGCTGTTGAGACATTTTACAGCTCATTTTGAGAAGTTGTAGTACTATCAATTAATTAAAATGCGTTGATTTCTCCAACAGTATAGCTTTTGGAAACAGTATATTATTTTCCAAGTGTACATGCAAATGCAAATCATTTTCAAATTCTTTAAGTAGATTGTAAAACAAGGTATAACTGGCACAAGCATCAGTTGGAAGGCTATAGTTGTTGGACAATGCATTAATTTTCTCAAAAAGTTCCCCTACAACTTCATGTTCCATTTCCATCATATTAATGGTATTCTGAACGCTTCCGTAATTAGAAATTTCCCCATCATTATATTTGGTTAAATTTTTTATATACGGAAAAAGTACCATTTCTTCTTTCTTCATGTGGTTTGTCAATTCATTGATAACATCATATAACATTTGTTGTATTGTAATCAGTTCGGGATGGTTGTTACTGTGGACACAGGCTACTTTATCGGCATATTGTATTAATTGTGGAATTGCTTTTCTTATATACGCATGATGGGTATTCAGAATATAATCTATCAAGAAATCTAAACTCCAATCATTGTATAACAACTCTTTGCCACTATTTTGATTGTCTATTTGTTGAATATCTTTTTCAATTTGTAATATATCTATACCTTGGGCATCGCAAATTTCTTTTAACATTTTTTTGCCCCCACAACAGAAATCAATTCCATATTTCGCAAATACTTTGGCTTTTCTATAATCGCTGGCTGCAATTTGTCCCACAGTTTTACCACTGTCTTCTATATTTCTTTTGGTAATTTTTACTTCCCAATACGTAGGACCATTTAATAAATATTCCCAATTAAAACTATTACCTCTTTCAGCAAGAAGCTGGTAGTATAAAGGCTTTGGGTCATGGTCGTTGTGAATAATGATACTTTCGCTTTGATTGAGAGCATCATACCTATTAAAGATAGTTTCATGCTTTAATTGTGCTGGTAGCACAGTTACATCAAGAATTGGGATATTATATACTTCCATTTTTATATATTATAAAGTTTAAATAGTAATTGGGAAATATTTAGTAACCCAATACAAATAAAGGTTATAATCTATGCACGATTTTATGCTTATGGTCACATCTTAAGTATGAAACCAATGAACCTAGTTATGAATGATGAAATTGGTTTACGAATCACTTTCTTTTTTTCTAAAAAATGACTTAAGTAAAACAATCGAAATCATACTTATTGACACCATTAAAATACTTCCGGCAAATACAAATATATAAAGCCAATTTTGAAGGCTTTGCATCATCATACCAAAAGAAGCAGTTTGAGCCCCCATTTGCCACAATCCCTTTTTAATTCCAATGATAATTAAAGTGAGCCAAAAAATTAATAAGGAAAACTGCGTAACCCAATACAATATTTTTAATACTTTTGAACCCTTGATATATTCCTCATTATGGGGCATAAAAAACTCCAAGAAAGCTGCTAGTAATATCATTGTATTTATTCCTATGGTAGTTCCCATAGCATGTGCTACTGTTACATGTGTGCCATGCGTGTATAAGTTGAATGCAGGCACTGACATGATGATGGCAAGTGCCATGTTTAATAGTATCCAGATTTCGGAAGCAATTAAAAAACGATAGGGGAAATAATGAAAATTCTTTTTTGCAGTTGTTAAAGTATTTCTATAAGTATAAAAAATCCGGAGTAAAAATATCCATTCGGTCATGCTTACAATATAACTCACATATCGAATATAGCTTTCGGTAGGTAATGTATAAATATGATGCCCCCAATTGAACATCAAATTAAACAATCCCAAGAAATACAATGCAAAAGCCAAGTTTGATTTTGCGTTGCTGCGATTGCCACTTATGCGTTCCATTAAGTAGAATGCAGTACCATATATAAGTTGATTCCACGAACCTACTAATGAGCCATTTGCCTTCCATTGAATTGTGAGATCTTTGATAAAGTGCTCTCTAAAGTATGGAAATTCCCAAAGATAATTTTCGATAAAGGTGAAAAGAAAAAACAAAATTCCTGTCATCCACATCCAAATATATACAGGCCATTTTTTTATTTGAACGGCAACGATAAAAAAATTAACTAGAAAAATTAACCATGCCAATACGATGATGATTGCATATCTAGGAGGGAATTCCCAATATTCTCTTCCTCCAAATTGTTGCTGAAAATAAGAACTTAGTATACAAATAATGGCGATCCACCATAATATTAATTGAATATAGGCCAATGGTTTTGAGACTGTTTTGGGATGGATAGCCTGCAACCCACAATATACACAACCGCTTGCTCCTAGCAATATAAAAAATATAATACATGAAACATGCAAAGGTCGTAATTGTATAAAACCCAGATAATCTTGTGAGAAGCCTGGTATTATATAATTAAGAGCAGCCAATACCCCGAAAATCAATCCCAATATCAACATCAATAAAGCAGATGCAAGAAAATATAGACCTAGATTAGGACGTTCTTTAGTTTCCATTTTTTGTAATCATTCCATTGAAATGAGCGGTATAGGTTCTGGGATCGGCTGTTCCCGAAGCATTTGTTGCTTTTAGAAATGCAATCAAATTATCATTTTCATTTTTTTGAAGATTGAATGCGGGCATTTGTTTGGAACCAGACTTAACCATAGCAGAAATATATTGTTTATCTTTTCCTTTGGCTGATATTATATTCGTTAGGTCAGGGCCTAGATAGCCACCTAGTCCATATAATTGATGGCAGCTTTGGCAATTATATTTTTGCCATACCAACTGCCCTTCTATTGCCTTTGCCTTGTCATAGTTAACTTGATAGTTATAATTATCATTTGAATATAATAGTATAGAATAACTAAAAAAAGCAATTACTAATATTGTAAAAATATATTTTTGCCAGGATTTTTTCATTTTTGTATATACTAATTCAACATAGTTCTAAATTGACCTCGTACCAAAAGTGCCGTGCCAATAAACATTATCAATGCTGCAAATAAAAGCATTTCATTAATGTACGGAACACTTTCATATTTTAATGCGGCTATCCCTTGAACCATTAATAATAATTCGTTAAAGAATATCCCAAATGTAAAAATAATGATTCCAATTTTGCTTATTTTAGTTAATAGAATCAATTTTTGCGAAACTATATATCCCAAAATAAAAACAGTAATAACACCCAATAGCACCAAATGCAGGTAACCAATAACGATAGGCCTAAACCCAAATGCCAAATTACTTAATGGCGGATAGGTAGAGCCAAGTTGGAGCAGTAATTTTACACTTAATGCAATTCCAGATACTATCAATAATACCTTTCCGAGGGTAGAAATATTTTTTTTGATAGGTGCTATAATTTTTACCAGCCAAATCCAGGCACCAACTTGTGCCAATGCAGAAAATACTACAATCCAATAAACCCAGATAGGGATAGACATCCACAGTACCGATAGAAAATAAGCAGGGGCACAAGCAATTAAAAAGAGCCAAAATATTTTCTTAAATGCTTCATTTACGATTCCCAATGTATATAGTTTACCCATTAATAAACCCATGCAAGCAAAAAAGAACCAACCATTATATTGAAAATGTAAAAAAAAATATATAGATGACAGATACCACTTTTGTTGAACTAATTGATTGGCCATCATATACGCCAAACTAAATGCCCCAAGGGAAGACATTACATTAAATACCAAAGCTGCTTTAAACCACAAATGGCTCACGGCATCTCGTTTCAGTTTATTCAAATCTTTCCAATATACAACAGTAAATATATAAGAAACGAAAACACAGAGTGTAGAAAAAGTAATTGAAAAAATATTATAACCTGCTACTGGAAAAGCAGCCAACATACCATAAGCCGTAATTAAATTCGCTATTAAAATCCACGCATATTTTTTATATGCATTTTCATTGCCACTTCTGTATAAGTAATCAACCAATAAAGCCATCAAAGCTTGTGTAATCCAACCAGCAAATGCAAAATGAGAATGCCCTTGCAATAATTGTTTTTGATCGATAAATGGAAGGGAGAATGCAATTTTGTACCTAAGTACTACACCTATCAAAGCAATAATATTTAAGTTGATGAGGGCTATCCGAAGCCATTTGTGATTGACAAACTTCATTGAATATTTAGGGCAAATTACCCAAAAAACCCTATTGCAAATTTATGATTGAAATCATAATTACATAAATACTTTGCCATGGTCTATCCGTAACTCGCCTTTGTCATTTAGGTTTCTTATTGTTCTAATAACAGTTTCAACCCTCAGTCCGGTCATGTTCGCAATCTGTTGACGGGTAAGATTTACCTGAAAAGGTTGATGTGGAACATTGTAGTGGGTACTTTTGTAATGATTTAATAAAGTAGAAATTCTCATTTCTGGATTTTCGAATGCAATAGTTTTAAGCAATAAGAATTTATACCTAAGTCTTTGTGCCAATAAACAAGTAAAATGTATAAGAATTTCTGAGTTTTCTTTAATTAGTTGAGTAAACCTGTCACGGGGCAGTCTTATCACCATACAATCTTCTAGAGCAATTGCTGATGCTGCATACGGGCCTCCGTCAAACAAGGGTAGTTCGCCAAAACATTCATCTGGTTCAATCAAGTTTTGTATAAATTCTTTCCCATCATCGTTCATGTTCATCCACAAAACCTTACCTTTAACTAATTGATAATAATAGTAACAAGTAGATTCTTCTAAAAATATAGTATCTTCTGCATCATATTTTTTATAAGCACCACCCCAAGCAATTAATGTATTAATATCTATCATAATCGTATCTTTAATGGTTCAAAATTAGATGTGCCCCCAATTAAAGAATATAACCTTCGACAGGTTCAATTATGATATAAATCAGTAAATATTTTTTTGAGTTATAAATATAACAATCAATATGCTGTGAATGTATGCTATTATTGATTTTTGAGAGCGTTGATGAACTAAAATAATTAATGGGGTGTCGCAGAACAATATAGTGGTATGATTGCAATCATAAAATACAATCTTTTATTCACGATAATATTGCATATAAATAAAAGATAAAAAAATTATGACCGTCAGAAAAATTGTTGCAATCAGCCTAATATTGGTTTTTGGAATGTTTATAGTTGCTTGCTCAAGTAGCCCTTCGAGCAATGATAAACAAACAGCAGAAGATCCCAATACAAAACCGAGTACGGAAGCACCCGCTGAATCAAAAGGCAATCCTTCGTACGACCCAAACAGAGGAACAGGTAAATTTACGGATGTGAAACTAGCCGATAAACTAGATAAAAATATGGCCGATGCAGGTAAAAAGGTTTCTGATGTAAAATGCTCTTCATGCCATAAACTAACGGATGAAAAACTTGTAGGGCCGGGATGGCAAGGAGTAACCAAACGTTATCAACCCGCATGGATAATGAATTTTATCACCAATACTGACGAGATGCTTACCAAAGACCCAAAGGCTCAGGCACTGTTAGAACTGTGTTTGGTGCGTATGCCCAATCAAAGTTTGAGCGATAATGATGCCAGAAGTTTATTAGAGTTTATGAGAGAGAATGATGGAATTAAATAAAAATATATATTATGAAAAATAAATTAAATATACTATCAATTGCAACTGTAGTTGTATTGATGGCCACAAGTGGTTGTAAACCAAAAAATGCAAGTAATGCTGTAAGTGGCGACGCCGCTGCAAAAACTTATGTTGCACCAGGAAAGTATGATGAATTCTATAATTTTGTAAGTGGTGGTTTCAGTGGGCAAATGAGTGCTTATGGCTTGCCATCAGGTCGTTTGCTTCGTGTAATACCCGTATTTTCTGTTGATCCTGAAAAAGGTTATGGTTATTCAGAAGAAACCAAACCTATGCTAAACACCTCACATGGTTTTGTGCCTTGGGATGATTTGCACCATGTACAACTTTCAAAAACGGGTGGCGAATATGATGGACGCTGGGTGTTTGGAAATGCCAATAATACACCCCGTATTGCACGTATTGACTTAACTACTTTTCGCACACAAGAAATAATCGAGTTGCCCAATAGTGGCGGCAATCACTCTTCGCCTTTTATTACAGAAAACACGGAGTATATAGTGGCTGGTACAAGGTTTAGTGTTCCGCCTGATGATGTAAATGGAGATGTGCCTATCAATACCTATAAGAAAAATTTTAAAGGGACTTTAAGTTTTGTAAGTGTGGGTAAGGAAGATGGCAAAATGGATATAGCTTTCCAAATTCAATGCCCAGGGGTAAACTTCGATTTGAGTCGTGCTGGTAAGGGGAAATCACATGGTTGGTTTTTCTTCTCATGTTATAATACCGAACAAGCCAATACTTTATTAGAAGTAAATGCTTCACAAAAAGACAAAGATTTTATAATGGCCGTAAATTGGAAAAAAGCCGAAGAATATTTAAAAGCTGGAAAAGGAAGAAAGCAAGCGGTAAAATATGCCCATAATGTATATAGTGATAAAAAACACAGTGCAACATCCGAAATTAAAACAGAAGTAATCGTTCTCGATTCAAAAGAATTGAAAGATATATGTTACTTTATCCCTTGTCCCAAATCGCCACACGGATGCGATGTGGACCCAACTGGCGAGTATATAGTAGGCAGTGGTAAACTAGCTGCATTAATTCCAGTATTTAGTTTTGATAAAATACAAAGTGCGATAGCTGCTAAAAATTTCGCGGGCGACTATGATGGTATCCCTGTAATTAAATACGAAGCTGCATTATATGGCGAAGTTAAAAAACCAGGCTTAGGCCCATTGCATACTGAATTTGATGGAAAAGGAAATGCATATACATCTATGTTCGTTTCTTCGGAAGTGGTAAAGTGGAATATTAAAGATTTAAAAGTATTGGACAGGGTAGCTACTTATTATTCTGTAGGGCACTTATGTATACCAGGTGGGGATAGCAAAACCCCCAATGCAAAATACTTAATAGCCTATAATAAAATTACCAAAGACCGCTATCTGCCAACAGGCCCAGAGCTTGCACAAAGTGCACAGTTATATGATATCAGTGGCGAAAAGATGCAATTGATATTAGATTATCCTACAATTGGGGAGCCACATTATGCACAAGCAGTAACGGCAGATTTATTAAAAAATAAACAGGTAAAAATATTTAAAATAGAAGAAAATATGCATCCTTATGTTACCAAAGGAGAAGCAATGAGCAAAGTGGTACGACAAGGCAATGAAGTTCATATATATGCCACAGCTATCCGTTCACATTTTGCACCTGATAATATAGAAGGCATACGGATGGGTGATGTGGTATATTTCCATATTACCAACCTAGAACAAGATTGGGATGTGCCTCATGGATTTGCTGTAAAAGGTGCCGCCAATGCTGAATTACTCATTATGCCCGGCGAAACACAAACCTTAAAATGGGTGCCAGATAAAGTTGGAATATTCCCAATGTATTGCACAGATTTTTGTAGTGCATTGCACCAAGAAATGTCGGGTTATATAAGAGTGTCTCCAGCAGGAAGCAATGTGCCCTTATTATTTAGTACAGGTAAAAACCAGCCCAAAGCGGATAATCCAAATCCATAGATATATATACTTTATAGATTGAGTTGTAATTGGTATCATATAATACCATTACAACTCAATCTTTTTTTATAATAATCACAAAAATTAACTCCTATGAAAAAGCATCCATTTCAAAACTGGATTAGAATTGTATTGGCCTTATGTGGGGTAGCATTAATAGTAGTATTATATGTACCTATGTGGATGATAGATTTAGATGCACCCCAATATCCAGAAGGGTTGCGGTTATTAATATATACTGATAAACTTGGTGGCAATGTAGATATCATCAATGGGTTGAATCATTATATAGGCATGAAAACTTTGCATACAGAAGATTTTATCGAGTTTACCATCCTACCCTATATTATTAGTTCTTTTGCCGGTTTATTTATAATAGTTGCAATACTTCGCAACAGAAAATTGATGAATATTTTGTTTGTAATGTTCTTAGTTTTTGGTATAATAGCAATGGCAGATTTTTGGAAATGGGAATACGATTACGGACATAACTTAAACCCGGAAGCTGCTATCATAGTGCCAGATATGACCTACCAGCCACCTTTAATCGGATTCAAGCAATTATTGAATTTTGGGGCTTATTCTGTACCCCATATTGGGGGCTGGATATTTGTAAGTGTGGGTGTAATGTTATTGTTTTGCATAATAATGGATTATAGAAAAATGAAGAAAATGAAGACCACTAAAAAAAATATAGCAACAGTTTTATTACTTTTTATTGTATTAACCTTACCAAGTTGCAATGTCTCACCTGATCCTATAAAAGTAGGAGTTGACAAATGCCAGTTCTGTAAAATGGCCATCAGCGATGTCAGATTTGGAACTGAAGCAATCACTAAAAAAGGGAAAATACACAAATATGACGAAGCCCATTGTTTAATTTCTGATATCAAATCTGGAGCTATAGATTCCAAAGATATCAAAGATATATATATATCAGATTTTTGTGGTAAACACGAATTGGTTAACCAGAAACAATGTTTCCTTATGAGAAGTGAAGACCTGAGAAGCCCAATGGAAGGTAATGTGGCAGCATATAAGGAGAAAGACAGCATGATTTATTATAAAAACAATTTAGGAGGAGAAGAAGTATTCTGGGACCAACTAATTAAGTAAAATATGTTGCGTTCGGTTATCATATATATTATTTTTGTAAGTAGTTCTTTTACTATACTTAATGCAAAAACTTATCAAGTAGGAAAACAATTAGCAATTCATTCCATTAAGGAAGCTATACACAAATCAGACTCGGGCGACACTGTTATTGTAAACCCTGGCACCTATTTCGAGAAAAACTTAATTATAGATAAATCTATTACACTGATTGGGAAAAACTATCCAATTCTTGATGGCGAGGGCAAGTATGAAATAATATCTATCAAAGCAAACTATGCAAAAGTTGAGGGATTTAAGTTGCAGCATTCGGGTTATGCAACACTGGAAGATCCTGCTGGTATTAAGATATATGATGCACACCATGTAATTATTTGCAACAATATACTTGATGATACATTTTTTGGAATCTATGCACAGTATGCCCAAAATTGCATTATAAAAAACAACAAACTCATTTCCTATGGAAAACAGGAACAGCAAATAGGAAATGGAATTCATTGCTGGAAATGTGATACCATGCAGATTATTGCAAACACCATTCAAGGTCATCGTGATGGAATATATTTCGAATTTGTGACCAACGCTATTATATGGCGAAATATATCTGAAAATAATATCCGCTATGGCTTACATTTTATGTTTTCGCATAACGATGCATATATTACCAATGTATTTGAAAACAATGGAGCGGGTGTGGCTGTAATGTTTACCCACGGTGTAAAAATGTACAACAATACCTTTAAGCAAAATTGGGGAGATGCTGCTTATGGTTTATTATTGAAAGAAATATCGGATAGTTATATAGAAGGGAATCATTTTGATAAAAACACCAGTGGCGTATTTATGGAAGGTATAAACAGAGTTCTAATGAGAAAAAATGTTTTTAACAGCAATGGGTGGGCTATAAAAATACAGGCCAGTTGTATGGATGTTGTAGTTACTCAAAATAATTTTATTGGAAATACATTTGATATAGGCACAAATGGCACTTTGGTATTGAATACTTTTAACGGTAATTATTGGGATAAATACGAAGGTTATGATATTAATAAAGATAAAATTGGGGATGTGCCCTACCGCCCTATCAGTATGTATTCCATGATTATTGAAAAAAATCCACCTGCCATGATTTTATTCCGAAGTATTATAGTTGCACTTTTGGATAAAACGGAAAAGGTATTACCATCGCTTACTCCCGAAAATTTGAAAGATGAAATCCCGTTTATGAAACCCATTCACCTGTGATTGCTGTACAAAATATATCAAAACGATTTGGCAAACTCAAGGCTCTTGATCAGGTTAGCTTAACCTGCGATAGCGGTGAGTGCATTGCTTTGATAGGGCCTAATGGCTGCGGCAAAACTACCTTGATAAAAAGTATATTGGGGATGGTGGTTCCAGATGAGGGTATCATATTATTTAATAAGAAAAATATTGCCAAAGATTGGAAATACCGTTCACAAATTGGCTATATGCCACAGATAGGCCGCTACCCCGACAATATGACTATAGGGCAAATAATTGGCATGATGAAAGATATTCGTATCCCAAAACGTGGAGACGAAAAAACACAATTGGATGAAGAACTCATTCAACAATTTGAACTGAATACAATGCTGAGCAAACGCATGCGAACATTATCAGGCGGCACTATGCAAAAAGTAAGTGCATCGTTGGCATTTTTGTTCAATGCCGATGTACTTATACTCGATGAACCCACGGCTGGCTTAGATCCATTGGCTTCTGAAATTTTGAAAGAAAAGATAATCAAAGAAAAACAAAAAGGCAAATTGGTATTTATCACCTCACATATTTTAAGCGACTTGGATGATATTGTTACACAAATAGTATATATGCAAGATGGGAAATTAAAATTCCATAAATCAATTGACGAACTGAGAAAAGAAACGGGCGAAGAGAAATTGTCAAAAGCGATTGCCCACATTATGATGCAAAGCAAGCTATGACAAAAGTAATTAAATATGTAGTAATAGATATTTTGCGAAACAAGATTGTATTGGCTTATACCTTCTTTTTGTTTATTGTTTCGTTCAGTGTGTTTAGCTTGGAAGACAATAATGCCAAGGGATTGCTGAGTATGCTCAATCTAATTTTGTTTATTGTACCACTTATATCTATTATTTTTTCTACCATTTATATATATAATAGTTCTGAGTTTATAGAGTTGCTGTTGAGCCAACCTTTGAAAAGAAAAAATATATGGTTGAGTTTATTCTCTGGATTATCTATTTCATTAACCCTGGCCTTTTTATTGGGTGCAGGTATCCCAATTCTGTTTTTCGAACCCACAGTTACCGGAATTATTATAACACTTATGGGGATATTACTTTCGGTTATTTTTGTTTCCATAGCTATGCTTGCGGCAGTTACCACTCGTGACAAAGCCAAGGGTATTGGTGTAGCAATATTATTATGGTTATATTTTGCCATCATATTTGATGGGTTGGTATTGCTGCTCCTTTTTCAGTTTGCTGATTATCCCTTAGAAAAACCGATGATGGTAATAAGTACGTTAAATCCTATTGACCTGAGCCGTATTATTATATTATTACGACTGGATGTATCTGCATTGATGGGCTATACTGGGGCCGTGTTCAAAGATTTTTTTGGGACAACATTTGGGTTTAATATATCCTTACTTATTTTATGTTGCTGGGCAATTATACCCTTAGGCATTTCCCTCAAGAAATTCAATCGGAAAGATTTATAAGATTAATATATTTTTATCATGAAAAAAGATTTGAAAAATAGAAAAGATATAGAACTTGCCATAACTACTTTCTACGACAAGGTAAAAAAGGATGATGTTATTGGCTATATATTTAATGATATAGCAAAAGTAAACTGGGAAAAACATTTGCCCATCATGTTCGATTTTTGGGAGAATGCGATATTCTACACTGGCAATTACACTGGCGACCCTATGAATATCCACCGCCACCTGCACCGCGTTACACCTTTAACACCAAGCCACTTCGAACGATGGAATGAATTATTTGTGTCCACCATTGATGAATTATTTAAAGGAGGAAATGCTGAACTTGCCAAGCAAAGAGCATTGAGTATTTCTACGGTAATGCAGATTAAGTTGTTTGGGGAGGGGAATAAAAGTATTATATAAATAGATTATTTTTTTTCTACCTCGATATTTTCTGCAAGTTTCATCAATTGATTAATCGTTTCTTGATTCTCGCAATTATTTTCTAAATTGTTATCTAATGCATTCTCAAATTCCAGAGATGCTAAACCTCGTTTAACAAGAATAATATCTTGCAAATAACTATCAATTGTATACCAATCAGAATCTGTAATAACTAACTTATCATTTTTTGATCCAGTCCGTGCCCACCTATCAATATGGCCATTGTATTTATAATACACTTTTATTTTCTGTTCATTAAGTATTTTTTCTTTAGTCTCTGTTAAGTATATAATCTATTCAGCAAATATACCCCTTCAATTGCATTCCAACAAATCAATCATGAAATGTTATACCGAGACTACATCTGTGTATTAGGCCAATAAATATATTTTTGCAAGTGGCCTAAACAGCTACTAGCTCGGCATTACATTACTAAAGTTCAAAATAGTCTTTGGACTATTTTGAACTAAGTAATGGTATAACGCAAAAATCCTGAAGGGATTTAATATGAATAACCCTACATGAAATGTAGGGACCTAAAAGCGTCGCTGAACGCAACTCTGAAGGAGTTGAACAGTCCCGCAATATTCAACCTCTTCAGGGTTGTAGTTCGCAGCTTTCATCTGTCCCCCGTATCGCGTCTTCTTGGACGATACGGGGGTTATTCATATTCAAGTCCTTCAGACTTGCTCCATGTTCACACCAATTAAAAACTCCAAAGGAGTGAAATTATTACACAAAAAAAGCATGAACAAATTCTCATCCATGCTTCGATAAAAAAATAATTAATTCAAAAAAAACTAAAAAACTATTTCGCTGGTGGTGGCAGCAATACCGCATCTATAATATGAATCACGCCATTGCTGGCAGGTACTGATGCAATTATGGTTGCAGTTCCGTTTATCATAGTTTTTCCTTCTTTTTTCGTGATTGTAATATTGCTGCCGTTCACTTGCCCCAATACCTGTCCATCTTGTAAAGCATCCGCCTGATATACACCTACCGAAACATGGTATTGTAATATATCCTGCAATGCTTCCTTCTTGTCTGCTTTTAATAAACTCTCAACAGTTCCTACGGGAAGTTTGTTAAATGCGGCATTGGTTGGTGCAAAAACCGTGAATGGGCCAGTATTGCTTAAAACATCTACAAGTTCTGCGGCTTTCACAGCAGTAACTAAAGTAGTGTGGTCTTTGCTGCCCACCGCAACTCCTACTATATTTTTAGCAGATACATCATCCTTCACACCTGACTGGCCTGCAAGTGTAGAAGACTCATTGCCTGAGCTATTTGCCCTTGTACCGTTCTCACTGTTGCCCGAGTTGCAAGATACACTTAATAAAAGTACGCCTGTTGCAATCCATAGAAGGAAATTATTTTTCATAATATATGTTTTGTTTAACTGGATGCAAAAGTATTGGATGGTACAAGTATGTTTGTATGATTGTAGTCATAAAATTGGGTATAAAAATAGGTGCCCAAATTAAAACTACTATAAACCCACACATTGCTCATTAAAATCATATTAAAAACTGACAACAATCATAAAGTGATTGGTGTATTTTCAAATAATTTTGCACCATCAATTTATACATCATATTATGCCACTTTATCGCCAAGTAGGGTTAATCCCAGCCAAACGTCACATAGTGTTTCGTCAGCCCAATGGTAGCCTGTATCATGAGGAATTGTTCGGTACTGAAGGATTCTCTGGAATCTCCTCTTTATTATATCATTTATATCCACCCACTATGGTGAAAGAACATGGACGACCTTATAGTATCAAACCCGAAATACATATAGAAGATAATTTGCAAGCTCGGAGTTATTTGGGATTTGAGGTAGAACCTGAAGATGATTATATACAAAGCAGAAAAGTTCTTTTTGTAAATGATGATTTGCATATAGGTTTGGCTTCTCCCACAAATAGTATGACGGATTATTTTTTCAAAAATGCAGATGCCGATGAAATAATTTTTATACACCGTGGTTCTGGAAAACTAAAAACGATGTATGGGAAAATTCCTTTTGAATATGGTGATTATGTGATAATACCACGTGGTACAGTTTATCAATTAGATTTTGATAGCGAAGATAATAAACTATTATTTATTGAATCCTTCAGTCCTATTGAAACGCCAGCCAGATACAGGAATCAGTATGGACAGTTTATGGAAAATTCTCCTTTCTGCGAGCGTGATTTCAAGTTGCCTGTAGATATGGAAACACATGATGAAAAAGGTGATTTCAAAATCAATATTAAAAAAAGTGGCTTGATATATCCTTATATATATGGTACCCATCCATTTGATTTGGTGGGCTATGATGGTTGCAGTTATCCCTATGCTATTTCTATATTTAATTTCGAACCGATCACAGGTCGTATACACATGCCACCGCCCATACACCAACAGTTTCAGGCAAATAATTTTGTAGTATGTTCTTTCGTTCCACGTTTATATGATTATCATCCCGATGCAATTCCTGCTCCTTATCATCACAGTAATATCGACAGCGATGAACTATTATATTATGTGGATGGAGATTTTATGAGCCGCAATAATATACAAAAAGGACAGATTACTCTACACCCGGGTGGTATCCCACATGGTCCACATCCAGGTGCCATTGAACGCAGTATAGGCAAGAAAGAAACGCAAGAACTGGCTGTGATGATAGATCCTTTTAAGCCCGTAAAGACAACTACTGAAGCCTATAAAATCGAAATACCCAACTACTATCAATCATGGATTGAAAATCCCCAAGAAAAAGAATTATTAAACATATAAGAAAGCGAACAACTTTCCACTTTCCACTTTTCACTTTTCACTCAACATCATGGAAACCCTAGATTTAACGGCAGTAAAAAACTATCAATATTCCGAAACTAAAAAAGTATTCGACAAGGCACAAGATTTTTTACCCATCAAAGGCACTGACTATGTAGAGCTGTATGTAGGCAATGCAAAACAAGCTGCTCACTATTATAAAACAGCCTTTGGTTTTCAAGATTTGGCTTATGCTGGATTGGAAACCGGTATGCGTGACAGAACATCCTATGTATTACAACAAGGTAAAATTCGTTTGGTGTTAACTACACCTTTTGATAGTGAAAGTGATATCGGCAAACACCTTGCTAAACATGGCGATGGCGTAAAGGTAATCGCATTAACTGTGGATGATGCCTACGATGCTTTTGAGCAAACTGTATCACGCGGTGCAGAACCTTATATACAACCGAATACTATCATAAGTGATGATGGCACTATTCACCGTAGCGGGATAAAAACGTATGGAGATACCGTACATATATTTATTGAACGCAAAAATTATCAGGGCATATTTTTTCCTGGTTATGAAAAACTGGAAACGGAATATCATCCTATACCAACAGGTTTAAAATATATTGACCACATGGTAGGAAATGTAGAATTAGGAACCATGAATACCTGGGCAGATTTCTATGGAAATGTAATGGGATTTGCAAACCTCGTAACCTTCGACGATAAAGATATATCAACGGAGTACACCGCATTGATGAGCAAAGTAATGAGTAATGGAAATGGTTATATAAAATTCCCAATTAACGAACCCGCAAAAGGAAAAAAGAAATCGCAGGTGGAAGAATATTTGGATTTCTATAATGGTCCAGGATGCCAACATATAGCTGTTGCGACAGATGATATTATTTTTACTATTTCTGAAATGCGTAAACGTGGTGTGGAATTTTTATATGTTCCGGGAAGTTATTATGATACTGTAAGAGATAGAGTAGGAATTATAGAAGAAGATTTGGAAGAACTAAAACAATGGGGAATAATGGTTGACCGAGATGAAGAAGGATATTTATTACAGATATTTACAAAACCTGTAGAAGACCGTCCCACCTTATTCTTCGAGATTATACAACGCAAAGGAGCCAAGTCGTTTGGTAAAGGAAATTTTCAAGCATTATTCGAAAGCATAGAAGCAGAACAAGCAAGGAGAGGAACATTATAAACATTTTTTATTTTTTATTTTACATTTAAAGAAACAAAAAATAATTGCAAATAAAATAAAAAATATCAATTATAAAATTTAAAATGACTCCGAAAGTAACATTCAACAACAGCAAAACCCCATTCATGGATGCCATTAATGAGAAGGTAAACAATTATTTTACAAATACTAAAATTCCTAAAACTGGAAATTGGAAATTATATACCAAATCCCTTATTTTATTTCCAGTGTTTATATTATTTTATACATTAATGGTGTCTCTACATCTAAATCCTGTATATAATATTATAGCTGCATTATTATTAGGAATTACCTCGGCATTAATTGGTTTCAATGTGATGCACGACGGCTCACATGGCGGGTATTCGAAGAATAAGTTATTAAATTTATTCATGGCTTATTCTGCAAACTTAATTGGTGCAGAAGCACATTTTTGGAGAACCAAACACAATGTACTGCATCATACTTATACCAATGTAGTTGGAATGGATGATGATATAGAAAAACATCCACTATTCAGATTTAGTCAATACCAAGAAAGAAAATTTATGCATCGTTTTCAATATTTATATTGGATTGTATTATATCCTTTTTCATCGATAGGTTGGATATATTATGGAGATTTCAAAACGTATTTCACTGGAAAAATAATTGGAGATTATCAGTATCCAAAAATGAGCATGCAAGAACATATCATATTTTGGATTACTAAAATAGTAAACCCCATCATATTTATTATTATACCCATTTATTCATTAGGATTATTAAATGGTATTATATGTTTTCTGGCAATGCATTTTGTATTAAGTTATTCATTAAATATAGTTTTCCAATTGGCTCATGTAGTTGAAGGTACGGCGTTTGCTCAAAAGCAAGATGGCAAAATAGAAAAAGAATGGGCCATACACCAAGTAGAAACCACGGCTGATTTTGCCACAAAAAGTAAATTGGTTAGTTGGCTTGTTGGGGGATTAAACTTCCAAGTGGAGCATCATTTATTTCCCAAAATAAGTCATGTACATTATCCTGTCATCAACAAATTTGTGAGAGAAACTTGTACACAATTCAATATAATATATATAGAAAATAAAACTTTTGCTGGAGCATTTTGGTCACATATAAAATATCTTAAGCAATTGGGCATAAGTTAAATTTGCATACATTTGCAGAACAGTAGCCAATACTTAGGATTAAAGGGATAAGGAGTAAGGATTAAGTGCCATACGGCGTCAGCTTCCTTACTCCTTATCCCTTACTCCTTACCCCTACAACACCATGCATATACTCAACACCGAAAACTCCATTGCCAATGTTTACTTAGCTCAACTGCGTGATAAAACAGTGCAAAACGACCGTATGCGTTTTAGAACAAATATTGAAAGGTTGGGTATGTTGATGGCCTATGAAATATCAAAAAAATTTCATTACGAAAAAAAATATATCATAACGCCACTTGCTGATGCTGTAGTTTTTATACCTACTAACGATGTTGTAGTAGCTACCATTTTGCGGGCAGGAATGCCCTTTATGCAAGGTTTCTTAAAAGTGTTCGACAATGCCGAAGCTGCATTTATTGGTGCTGCACGAGGCAAGCATAGAGAAGACCATTCGTTCGATATTAATTTAGACTATGTGGCATGTCCCTCACTTACTGGTAAAACTTTAATTATATGTGATCCCATGTTGGCCTCAGGAAAATCATTGGTAGAAGGATGTAATTCTTTATTAGAGCACGGCATGCCTGCTCAAGTACACTTAGCCTGTGTAATTGCAAGTCCCGAAGGTATAAAATATGTGGAAAGTAATTTACCTGATGCCACTTTATGGATAGCCGCGGTAGATGACAGTTTGAACGAAGATTCCTATATAATTCCAGGATTGGGTGATGCGGGGGATTTATCGTTTGGGGAAAAGCTATAATTATTTACGATGTACGATGTACGATTTACGATGTGGCTAACGCGAATATATTTACGACATACGATATAGCCAAAGCAAGATTTATTACGCTAATAACATTATTATATATCTTAACTTTATTTTTGATTGTAATATATTATAATATAATTTGAAACACCAAATATTATCGTAAATCATACATCGTATGTCGTACATCGTATATCGTATGTCGTACATCGTAAATTAAAGATTCCTTATACGCCATTCCGTGGGATAATAATTATTGCTTCTATTTTCCATATTCTTTATCAAGCCTAAGGGCAAACCTTCGTAACAAAGCATTGCCCAGCCTATGGCTCCATCAGTGTGTACAGGGTTTTTGCGGAGAAATTCTAGGGCAGTTTCTTTATCTATTTCTATTTTATTAAATTGTATATTGTGACTATGCAGCATACAAAATTCATGGTCAGCAATTAATTCTTTTCTGATGATTTTTCCAAGTTTTACGCCACGTTTATATATATTCAAATGCGGACTTAAAAATTGCAATTCGGCAGGATGTTTTATATAATACAAATCGTGTTTCATATTGAACAAATTTTCTTTGGGCAATATTATATAATTATCTAAAGCTGCTCTATCACCTTTGGTAATCATGGGCAAACCTGCTTTGGCATTGTAGTAGGGCACTTTACTATCACCCACCAACTCTTCTGTTTTCTTCAAAACTGCAATAAAGAATCCTTCTGAATCTAATTTATTTGGATAAAAACGATAACCATTTCCACTATTATATATATTTGAATCTGGTAAAGGAATATTTACAATTTCTGCTCCCAGATTTTTGCATATATTTTCAACTATTTGTTCATCCTCTTCCATACTATAACTACAAGTAGCATATATCATATATCCACCAGCTTTTAATGCAGGCCACACATCGTCAATTATTCTTTGCTGCCTCAGGCTACAATGCACCACACTATCAAGCGACCAATGTTCAATGCTTTGCGGATCCTTACGAAACATGCCCGAACCACTGCAAGGAACATCGGCTAGTACCAAATCGAAAAAACCTTTGATGGTATTAAAATTCTTCGGATCATTTTGCGAAATATATACATTGTCATTGCCCCATTTCACCACATTTTCATATAATATACTGGTGCGGTTTTTTATGGGTTCGTTCGCTAATATAAAGGTATCTTTATCGAGTACCGAGGCCATATCGGTTGTTTTACCTCCGGGTGCCGCACACAAATCGAGGACCGTTTTTATTTTTGTTGTTTTTAGTAATTCTTTGATGATTGTTCCCACAAACATGCTGCCCGCTTCTTGCACGTAATATGCCCCCGCATGGTGCAAAGGGTCGAGTGTGAACACGGGACGGTCAGCTAAATAATATCCATGTTGGCTCCATGTTACAGGTTTTTCGTGTACATATTTTTGCGTGGGTTTATTTGGGTTAAGCCTTATACTCGTGGGCGGGACGCTATGCAGAGCCTCAAACAATTCGTGGGGCTCAACACCCGGAATAGTTTGGAGATGTTTGATGAAAGAATCGGGGAATTGTGGTGGATTATTCATAGTAAGTGATGCTGCGTTTATATAGTGGGTGACTACTTCTTATGCAGTTTCCATATTTATCATATTCGAAATATGCCGTGTACACAATTTTTGAGTCAGAATCTCGCCACACTACCTTAATGGGATAATGGTCTTTATTGTAATAAATTTCTCCTACTACATAACCTCTTTTAATATTTGAACCTCGAGCAATCGATTTAGTTATAATTCCCTCCTTGCTATATTCATTATACCTATATAAATAATCTGAATTGGCTCCATAATTTTTATAAAAAAATAAACTATCCTCGCATATTCTATCTAGACTATCTGTTTCAGTTCTCTGATAATTAGTGATAAGTCCATTAAGACTATAATATGTTGTTTGAGAAACTTTGTGCTTAGACTTTGTATTATAACTGTATTCTTTAATAGTTTTATTAAAATTTCCAAGGCTAGATTGCTCTGTATTTTCCTCGATTATGCTATCATTTACATCATACAAAATTGTTGTTTTATATTTTGATTTTAATTCACCTGTACGCTCCCCCAAATATTCTATTACCTTATTATTTTTATTATATATATAACTTATAGTAGAAGTTAATTCGTACTTTTCAAGTGTATAATCATAAGCATACCAAAGGTCTTTTACTAAATTCCCAATACTATCATATAAATAGATATTTTTTTCATAACAGATACTATCCTTACCATAGCATTGCTTTTCAATCAATCTTAGTTTCTCATCATAAATGAAAGTATCGGAAGTATTTAATATCCCTTTATCACTATAGCCAATTTCTTTAGCTAATTTCCCGAAATAATTATAATAAAATTCAATACGGGAAATCGATAGGCTTGAATTTCGCTGAGCTGGAAATTTCAATTCATAATATACCAATCGACCCGCACTGTCAAACTTGTATTTTCGCTTTTCTACTAATCTTTCCCTAAACAACCTACTAGTGTTGTACTCTTCTCTAACGGCTTCCTTTACTTTACCTTTAAAGCTTTCTTGATATAAATCACCCATGTAATCATCCTCTATAATTTGTTGGCAATACGCATTTGACCACACATTAATGCTCATCCAACAAAGCATCAGTATAGGAAGGCATTTTTTCTTTCTTAGTGCGTTAACTAACATACGGAATCATTTAAGCCAATCTAATTTTTTATTTCACAAATTTAACCTTTAATTTTGCAAACATAACACATGGCACCCTATAATATTCTTTTATACTATTTTTATACGCCCATCGAGGATGGAGAAAAGTATGCCGAAGAGCATTTGAAGTATTGCAAATCTCTGGGTGTACGTGGCCGCATCATCATTGCCGACGAGGGTTTGAACGGTTCTATCAGTGGTTCGCCCGAACAGTGCCAGCAGTATATGGACCATGTAAAATCTGACAAAAGGTTTGAAGGAATAGATTTTAAAATTGACGAAAGCGATGCCCATGCCTTCAACCGCCTGCATGTGCGTTATAAATCAGAAATCGTCCACAGCGGCTTGCGTGACCCTAAGATTATCAATCCACGCAAAAAAACAGGGGTGCATATTGATGGCAATACCTTTTTGGAAATGAAAGAGCACGAAGATGTGGTAGTGCTGGATGTACGTTCTAACTATGAGCACGGCGTGGGCAAATTCAAAAATTCCATCACGCTTGATATGGAAAATTTTCGTGAATTTCCTGAAAAAATAAAAGAACTCGAAAGTCTAAAAGATAAGAAAATAATTACCTATTGCACGGGCGGCATCAAATGCGAAAAAGCTTCTGCACTGCTACTGGAGCATGGGTTTGAAGATGTGTATCAATTGCATGGTGGTATAATAAAATATGCAAAAGAAACGGGCGGAAAAGATTTTGATGGCGTATGTTATGTGTTTGATGCACGTATTACAGTCCCAATAAACGAGGTAAATCCAACTATTATATCCAATTGTCATATTTGCAACACGCCTACCTTACGCATGGTGAACTGTGCCAATGTGGAATGCAACGAACACCTGCCCATCTGCGAAGACTGTGGCGAAAAATTGGAAGGAGCCTGTTCCCCCACCTGCATGGAACATCCCCGCAAACGGCCCTATAATGGAACGGGATATTATGTGAGGCAGCCCATAGAAGAATTGGAAAACGGTATCAAGTAGCTAGTATCAGGTATCAAGTACTTGCTACCGGCTTTCGCCTACAATTCCCCAATTCGCCTAGCGAATTGGGTACCTACCTGATACTTGATACTAGCTACTTGATACCAAAATCACATACGCAAAAATGAAAAATATTAAATCCATAACAATATACTGCGGTTCCTCCCCTGGCACCAAACCCATTTATGCTGAAACCGCAAAACAACTGGGCACATGGCTGGGAGAAAATAATATCAATATGATATATGGTGGCGGAAACATAGGCCTGATGGGCATTGTGGCCGATGCCTGTATGGCAGCGGGTGGGCACGTTACAGGTGTATGTCCCACATTTTTAATTGAACGTGAGGTGGGTCACCATACATTGAATAATTTAATAGTGGTGGACGATATGCACCAACGAAAAATCAAAATGTTTGATTTGTCCGATGCATTTATTATACTCCCCGGCGGCATCGGCACCCTCGACGAGTTCTTCGAAATCCTCACCTGGAAACAACTTGGCCGACATGAAAAACCTATATATATAATGAATGTGGATGGGTTTTATGATCCATTATTGGAGATGGTGAAACATATGGTGGAGCATGGTTTTTTGCATAGGGATAACTTGGGGTTGTTTGAGGTGGTGGATGGGGTTGAGGGGTTATAACCTAGCTATATTTTCATATACAAAATTAATTTTAGTTAGTAAAAAACATAGTACAGATAATCGAGAGAATCGAGAGAGAAACATTTTTTATTAAATATGGAGCCAAAATCCTTTATTTTTGTTCCAAATTTAAATTGAAATCACAAAAACAATATTAGAAAATTTACATGAGGAAACTGATCTTTATTTTTTGTATCTTAAGCCTTGTTATTACTGTTAGGGGCTCACAAGTTAAACCACTAAATGATACATTTAATGCTAAAAGCAGCATCTCCTTGTTTGAAGAAAACAAAGGACAAGTAACTGGTGTAGATGCAGAAAAAGTTTCTTTTGTCTATAAAGAGGGAGGATTGTCAGTGTTTTTATTGCCAAATGGACTTGCATATCAGTTCAGTAAAACAATAATGCCAGAGGGATATAAACCTCCTAATAAATTTTCAGATCTGTCTGAAAGAAAGAAGATGGATTCGTTGAAAAAGACTGCCAAAACAGAAACGTACCGCATGGATATTGAGTTATTGGGAACAAGTAGAGAGGCACTAATTACAGCAGAAGGAAAAAGCTTAGACTATATTAATTACTACAATCACGATGCAATGGATGTATATAGTTATAATACCATTATTTACCACAATATATATCCAAATATAGATTGGGTGATTTACAAATCAGCCAACAACCTCAAATATGATTTTGTGGTAAAACCAGGTGGAAACCCTAAAGATATAAAAATAAAGACAAAATATGTTGAAGACCTAAAGCTTAATACTGACGGGAGTTTGAGTCTTATTAATAAAATGGGAACTATTAGTGAGCAAAAACCTATAAGCTTTCAAGAAAACAATATTATAGATACTAAATTTGAAGTTGATGCCAATATCATAACATTCGATATAGCTGAATATGAAAAAACGAAGACTATAAAAATAGATCCAGCCATTGTATGGTCTACTTATTATGGAGGTAGTCTTTTTGATGGTGGATGGTGTACAGCAGTGGATGATTCAGACAATGTATTCATGTCAGGGCATACAACTTCATCATCTAACATTGCATCAGGTGGTTATCAAAAAACTTTAAGTGGTAATTATGATGCATACCTAGTAAAATTTAATAAATATGGTGTGCGTCAATGGGCTACCTATTATGGTGGATCAGAAGATGATGATGGCACTTTTTGCATAGTAGATAAATATAACAATATATTTATGGGTGGTTCTACCGAATCAACATCTAAAATTACTTATAATGGATTTCAAAATACACTTTCTGGATTGAGTGATGCTTATTTTGTAAAGTTTAATACTAATGGAAAAAGGTTGTGGGCCACCTATTATGGAGGACATAGTTATGACTACGGAGATGCCTGCTCTATAGATAAGTCAGGTAATATATATATAGTTGGTTCTACTACTTCAGATTCTGGTATTGCTTACAATGGTTACAAAAATAAAATTTACGGTGCTTGCAGTGAACCGTTTGTTGTAAAATTTAACAGTTCAGGATCTAGAATTTGGGCTTCATATTATGGTGGTGGGGGCTCTGATGGTTTTTCAAGCTGTACTGTTGACGACTCCAATAATATTTATATAGTAGGAGGGACAAATTCCACAACATACATTTCCAAAGGAGGATTTCAAGATACTTTTGGCGGGGGCGTTGCTGATGCATTTTTAACTAAATTTGACAGCAATGGAAATCTTAAGTGGGGGACTTATTATGGCGGTGCAAACGATGATCGGGCATTTTATTGTACAGTTGACAAATTCTTTGATGTATACATGGGAGGTTTTACTTCATCTACTGCTAAAATTTCATACAATGGTCATCAAAATAAACATGGCGGAGGAAGCTATGATGGTTTTCTAGTTAAGTTTACCTCTTCTGGATCAAGACAATGGGCTACGTATTTTGGAGGAAGTGCGGATGATGGTATTGGTTCTTTTGTGCCTGATGACTCTGGAAATTTGTATTTATGTGGTTTCACTACTTCAGCATCCAATATCTCATACAACGGTTTCCAAAATACATATGGTGGGGGTATTGATGATGGCTTTATAGCAAAAATGTCATCTAGCGGAACACGGTTATGGGCATCATACTTTGGAGGAGATAATAAAGAGGGTGCGAATTATCTTTGTTTCCAGAAATCTTCTGGTAGTTTGTATATGTGTGGTGGCACAACATCAAAATCAAATATAGCTTATTATGGATTTCAGGACAAAATAGGTGGTGATTATGATGCCTATCTTGTAAAATTTAGGACTAAAGATTGTAATCGAAGTTATTTCAATTTTTCTGACAGCTTTTGCCAGAACAGCACCTACTCATTCAATGGGAAAATTTATAATAGTGCCGGTACATACTATGATACATTAAGAAATTCAGAGCAGTGTGACAGTATTATTAAACTCACACTTAACTATTATAATAGATATACTACAAATATATATGCCGCTGCTTGCGATAGTTATTTTTTTAATAATCAAACCATCTATAAAAGTGGTGTATATGTTGATTCGCTGCTAAACACACAGGGCTGTGACAGCTTAATTAAACTTACACTCAATATTTTTAAGAGTTATTCGATAAATCTGTCTCAAACATCCTGCGAAAGTTATTTTTTAAACAATAAAACTATATATAAAAGTGGGACTTATATTGATTCATTTATAAGTACATACGGTTGTGATAGTATAGTTATACTTAATCTAAAAATTATACATGGTAATTCGATAAGTTTATATGATACATCCTGTGGCAGTTATTTTTTTAATAGCAAAAAGATAAATCAAAGTGGAATATATGTTGATTCACTATTGTGTAAAAATGGTTGCGATAGTATTATAACTCTGCACCTCATGATAAATCCACTTCCTTCCCCCATTATTGTTCAAACAAATTTCGATCTTAGCACTCAGCCATTTTTAAGTTATCAATGGAAGCTTGACAGTAACAATATAATTAACGCCACTTCACAAACTTATAAAGCGATTAAAAAAGGTAACTATAGCGTGCAAGTTTTAAATTCCGTAGGATGCAGCAGTACAAGCCCTGCAATATTTATATCATCGGATGCAATTGAAATTTTAGAAACTGATATAAATGCAATTAGTTTTTACCCAAATCCTACATCGGACTATATGGACATTATTTCAAAAGACAAAATCGACAAAATTGTTATATATGGGATGAATGGCGAAAGAATGGAAATATTATATGAATCCAAAAATACGGAAAGTATAATATTAGATTTAAGACAATATGCTGCTGGTATTTATATAGCAGAAGTATATACAAGTAATTATGTTTGTAGGAAAAAAATATCGAAAAATAATTGATATCTAGTATCAATTTTATACACATTCCACGCAACCTCGCTGATTTATTAATAAGTGGAAGAGAAACTGAGTTCTGCTGTTGTTGATATTTCCTGCATATTGAAATCATCAAAATTAGTTTTAGCTTTGCATCATTATGAATTTAAAAATAGAAGCACGCAGAAACGAAATATTACTAAATGCTTTGCAAGCCCAAAAGGATTATAAGTCTAAAAAACTTAAGGCTTCGGCAAAGGTGAGCGAGCTTAGGAAAATGCTATAATAAAAATAAAAATTAGACCATTTTACTGACATCAACAAAATGGTCCATGATTCAAATAATTGACGCTAAAAAAATTTAAACATCATGACCATAAAACCAATTAAAAACAAAAAAGATCATCAAAAAGCTATAGAAAGGCTTGAATATATTTTTGATGCTAAAAAAGGTACGCCGCAAGGTGATGAACTTGAAATATTGGGAATTTTAATCGAGAAATACGAAGACGAACATTTCCCCATTGGCTTTCCCGACCCAATTGAAGCTATTAAATTTAGGATGGAACAAATGGGATATAACCAAACTGATTTGGCACGTGTTGTCGGACTTAAAAGTCGGGCTAGCGAAATATTAAATAAGAAAAGGAAATTAAGTTTGGAGATGATTCGACTACTTCATGATAGTTTAAAAATTCCAACAGAAGTATTAATTCAAGCCTATTAGAAATATGAAAACAAAACCAACTTTAAAACTTAAGCAAATAACCAATAGCAAACAACACAAAGAAAAAATAGCACCATTGGTTAAAAGTCTTTCTGGCATTATTACTAACTATTTCTTAACATAGGCGACATATATGAAAACATTTTGTATATTTGTGCATGCAAAAAATACAAGACATCATTTCAAAAAAAATGGAC
>JAYVCI010000245.1:0-26826 GCA_043750035.1 Chitinophagaceae bacterium | reverse complement strand
ACCTTTTCGGGGAATAAAGCTGATTACGAAGGTGGCGGTGCATACCTCAGAGCAGGCACCAACACCCTGAGCAACAATACCTTTTCGGGGAATACGGCTGGTGACGGCGGCGGCGGTGCACACCTCGCTTACGGCACCAACACCCTGAGCAACAATACCTTTTCGGGGAATACGGCTGGTACTCGCGGCGGCGGTGCATTCCTCGTAGACGGCACCAATACCCTGAGCAACAATACCTTTTCGGGGAATACGGCTAATTACGGCGGCGGTGCATACCTCTTAGATGGCACCAACACCCTGAGCAACAATACCTTTTCGGGGAATACGGCTAATTACGGCGGCGGCGGTGCATCCCTCAATGCAGGCACCAACACCCTGAGCAACAATACGTTTTCTGCAAATTCCGCAACGGGTAAAGGCGGAGCAATAAGCACTTTTAATATCAACGCTACACTTGTGAACAATATTTTTTGGGGAAATAAAGTCGCTGGAAATTCAACAGTTAAAAATTGTGATATTTCTTGCTTTTTTGTAAATAATTTTTTAGCTCAGAACAACTTGTTGCAATTGAACAGTAGCGACTATACTGCGGCTAACAGCAATGAATTGGGAGCAGGCTCGGCTGGTAATATCTTTAACCAAGACCCTAAGTTTGTAGATGCAGCCAACATAGCCGGGGCTGATGGCAAGCACCGCAGCAAAGATGATGGTTTGGCCTTGCAATCTTTAAGCCCTTGCCTCAACAAAGGCATAAGCGGAGCAGGCATACCCGCAGGTGATATATTGGGCAATGCCCGTATAGGTGTTACCGATATAGGAGCCTACGAAGCCATACCCGACCCTCAATGGGATACCTTGTATGTGGATCAGTCGCAAACCAACGTGGTGTACAAAGGCACTAAATGGGATTCTGCCTACAAAACCCTGGATGAGGCACTCACCATAGCACACAACTATCCTGTAAAAGTTATCAGAATGGCTAAGGGAACATATACACCAACCTTGGTTCCATTTGGCTCAGATGCTGTTAACGAAAGCGGTAACTTAACCTTCCATATTACAGGCGGGTTGGCCGTGTACGGCGGTTACCCTGCCAAAGGTGGAGTAAGAGACTGGCTGAAGAACGAAACGAAACTTACCAATATTAATGGCCGTGCAGTGCTTATCTCTGAGCCCAATGGCTCCACCAAAGAGATTGTGATAGATGGGTTTATAGTGGAGTTGAACGCTACAGGAGGAACTACCTACACTGTAAATGGCAATAGCATAGGTGAAGGCGGTGGCGGCATCTATATTTACAAAGGTGTGAACAAGCTGAACAATATTATTTTTAGTTCCAATCAGGCCTCTAGTTATGGGGGTGCCCTTCATGCCGAGTGGACTAATACCAGTATCAGCAATTGCTATTTTAGCGATAATTCTGCGACTAACTCATTCTATGGTACTGGCGGTGCCATATATTCATTCCGGAGTGACATGACTGTTAAAAACTGTTTGTTTTACGGCAATAAAAGTTTGTATGGTGGGGCGGTTTATTCAGAAAAATGCACCAATAACTATGTAAACAACACGTTTTATGGCAACACAAGCGGCCTTATGGTTCGCACAGAAGTGAACAGCATGTACACCAACAACCTATTTGCAAATAATAAAAACGAGGATTTCACCACTCTTTTCAGTGTGATAGATGGGAAGTATCGGAATAATGCGTTTACCGCCCCTGCTCCTACTCTGGGCAGCGATACACTAGGCAACCTGTACGGAATAGATCCGTTGTTTGTAAATGAAGCCAATATTAAGGGTGCCGATAACCGGCTTTTCACCGCCGATGATGGGTTGGCATTGCAAGCAAGCAGTCCTTGTATAAATAAAGGCGAAGGTACTTTAGCTCCACCATTTGATATGATAGGAAAGATCAGGTATTTAGCTCCCGATATAGGTGCTTATGAAAATTCGCCTTGGGGAGTTTCGGTATCAAAACCACAAAGTGAAAGTAGCCTAAGTATATATCCTAATCCTACCACAGGTATAATTACTTTGAGCAGTAGCACCATAGTTGAGCAAGCAAGTATTACAATTTTAAACGGTGTTGGACAACTTATTTTTACCGATAAAATGCGTAACCAAAACAGCAAAGTTTTAGACTTGACCAATTATGCTAAAGGTGTTTATTATATTACAATAACCACCGATAAAAACACAGAAACGTACAAGCTTATAAAGGCAGAATAAATTATTAAAGCCTCCTCAGAAATGAGGGGGCTTTTTTTATGAATGATGAAGATGTGTTATTATACCGAAACTGTATCTGTATTAGGCCAATCCCTCCCGATAGCTTCCCGATAGCTATCGGGAGGGAAGCTATCGGGAGGGATTGGACTATTTTGAACTAAGTAATGGTATAATAATTTAAAATTCCTAACACTATGATTTTTGGGTGATGGTACAAAAAAATACTAAACCGAATACAAACCATATATATTTGCAAAGCCATGAGCATACCACATTCCATAAGACACGACAACTATTAACCTGACAGACAAAATATCAAAACAACAGGACAAAATATCATTAACCAAGCGACCGTTTGCCGGCAGGACAGACCGCCCTTCTGTATTTTTTTTCCACCGCACATTTGCTTTTTCCACCACACCTATATAAATCTTACCTTTGAAACGAGAGAAAATAACAAATGAAAATATCAGCCCCGTTTAAAATATTATCGCCCAATGAAAGATGGGCACCTTCTCAAAGCCAAATGGACGCTTTTCAAAATGCCTATGAAAAGTTGTTGCCACCTTTGGTTTATAAAATCAGACTTGCAGTTGCCAAGTGGAGAGAAGAAGATTACAAAGGTGCTTCTGAAACTTCAAAATCTTTATTGAACTTTTGGTTTAATCAAGAACATCTTATTGGGCAGACAAAATTCAGTTTTTTCTTTTCGCAACGTGAAGCCATTGAATCCATTATTTATCTATATGAAGTTGCAAACGCAAAAGACAAATACGAGTTAATGAGATTTGACTCTTCTGGACGTGTTAGTATTGGAATGTTTGATGAAAACTGGACACGTTATGTTATTAAAATGGCGACTGGTGCTGGTAAAACGAAAGTTATGGGCTTGACTTTGGTTTGGTCTTACTTTCATAAACTCTACGAAGCAGACAGCACTCTATCAAAAGACTTTTTAGTAATTGCTCCAAACATTATTGTTTTAAACCGTTTACGCAAGGACTTTGACGGACTTAAAATGTTTTTTGATGAACCGTTTTTCCCCGACAATGGCTATGATGACAAAGACTGGAAAAATGATTTTCAATTAACGCTTCATATTCAAGATGACCTTAAACCAATAACAGAATCGGGAAATATTTTCCTTTCTAATACCCACAGAGTAGGTTTTAATGAAGAGCCTGAACAAAATTTTGAAACAACTTTTCTTGGTGTAAAACCAAAGCCTGATGCTGACACTTCAAAAGGATTGGATTTAGGGAAAATCTTAAGAAGCGATAAAATAAAAGATTTAGTTGTATTAAATGATGAAGCACATCACATTCACGACAGTTCATTGAGATGGTTTCAAAATATTGAAGACATAAGCAATAAGCTGAAATTAAAAAACGGAAACGGAATTAGTTTGCAAGCCGATTTTTCAGCAACACCTAAACATAACAACGGTGCAATTTTCGTTCAAACCATTTGCGATTATCCGTTGGTTGAAGCTATCAAGCAAAATGTTGTAAAGTCGCCAGTATTGCCTGACGAAGCATCAAGACAAAAAATTCAAGAAAAAGATTCTTCCGACTTTGTAGAACGCTACCGAGATTATATTCATTTAGGCTATTTGGAATGGGAACAACAATTTGAAGAACTCAAAAATCATAAAACGCCTATCCTATTCATTATGACAATGAGCACCAAAGAAGCAGACCAAGCGGCTGCATTTTTGGAAAGCAATTATCCAGCAATGAAAAATTCGGTGCTGACCATTCACACCAACAATTCGGGCGAAATAAAAGAAACTGCATCAAGCAAAAAAGACAAAGAAGAATTAGAAGCATTAAGAAAAGCGGCAGACGAAATAGATAAAGACCATTCGCCATACAAAGCCGTTGTTTCGGTTTTAATGCTTCGTGAAGGTTGGGATGTTAGAAATGTAACCACCATTGTTGGGCTTCGCCCATTTGGTGCTGATTCTAAAATCCTTCCCGAGCAAACAATCGGTAGAGGCTTGCGAAAAATGTTTTCGTTGGATATGCCCGAAAAATTAGTTGTGGTTGGAACACCAGCTTTTTTAGAATTTGTTGAGAGCCTGAAAACAGAAGGTGTAGAATTCCAATACAGCCCAATGGGCAAAGGTTCTAAAGGCAAATCCCCTGTAATTGTGGAAGTGGACAAAGAAAATCCAAACAAAGATTTAGACGCTTTGGATATTCCTATTCCGCAAATGAGCCCGCGAATTTACAGAGAGTTTAAAAACCTTGAATTAATCGATGTCAGCAAATTTAAGAACGAAAAAGTATTGCAGAAAAAATTCAACAGCGATGAATTGAAGGAAATTGTTTTCAATGACATTGACGGAGATTTTTCTCATAAAACAGTATTTAAAGACACAACACCCGATTACAGAAATGTAATTGGCTTTTTTACTTCTGCCATTTTGAAAGACAGTCGTTTGGTTAGTGGTTTCAATATTCTATATCCAAAAGTGGAAAGCTTTATCAAATACCAACTCTTTACGAAAGAGGTTGAACTAAGCGACCCACAAACTATGAGAAACCTTTCAGAAATTCATCCAAAAGAAATTCTGAAAACAACATTCAAAAAAGCCATAGACGAATTAACTATAACAGACAGAGGAACAGCAGAAGTAAAAAACTTTATTTCGCTGAAACTAACAAAACCAAAGATTGCAGAAAACCAACCTTTCCTTGTTCCAAAAAAATCAGTTTTTAACAAAATCATTGGCGACAATCCTTTTGAATTGGAATTTTCTTCTTTCTGCGAAAGCAGGTTTGATGATGTTGTTTCGTTTGCTAAAAATACTTTTGGTGAAGGTGGCGTAAACTTTAGTATAGAATACCAAAAGGAGAATGGAAATATTGCCTCATTTTTCCCCGACTTTTTTATCAAAACATCACCAACTTCCTTTTTCATTTTAGAAACTAAAGGACGTGAAGATTTAGACGACATAAGAAAAATTAAGCGACTTTCAACTTGGTGCAAAGACATCAACACCGCACAAAAGGAATACACTTACACACCAGTTTATATAAAGCAAGAGAAATGGGAAGAGGTGAAAAAAGATTTGAAATCATTCAAAGATGTGACCAAAATTTTTAAAGTAACTGAAAAAAATGTCTGAATTAGGATTAATCAGATTAACGGATGATAGGATTAACGAGTAAATAATCTTAAAATCATCTAATCCTATAAATCCTAATTCTGACAAAATAATACGATTATGAAATATGAAGAAGTAACACGTAAAATAATTGGATGTGCAATGAAAGTGCATAGTACATTAGGTAATGGTTTTCAAGAAGTAATTTATCAAAGAGCTTTAGCCATTGAATTGCAAAAACAAGGATTAGGTTTTCAGCGAGAAATGGAAATGACAATTTTTTATGAAGGTATCGATATTGGCACAAGACGGGTTGATTTTTTTGTAGAAGAAAATATTATGGTTGAATTGAAAGCGTTGATAAATTTAGAAGATGTACACTTAGCACAAGCAATGAATTATTGTCAAGCATATAATTTGCCTATTGGATTATTGATAAATTTTGGAGCAAAAAGTTTAGAATTTAAGAGGGTTTATAATGTCAATCACCCTGAAAACAAAGACTATATAAAAACAAACCTAAAATCGATAAATCAAGTAAATCCTAATTCAGACAAATGAAGGAAAATCAATACATAGAAAAGAAAAAACTGGCTGTTGTTATTGGTAAATCTGCTGATTGGAAAGAATTGGCTAAAGACTGTGTATGCTTTGCAAATAGCAGGGGTGGTATAATACATATTGGCATAGCAAACAATGAAAGTTTACCACCTCAAAATCAAAAAATAAATACAGATTTACCTTTCAAAATCAAAAAGAAAATTTCGGAAAACACAGTAAATGTAGGTGTAAGTCCATTGATAAAAATTGCAGACAATGGTGGAGAATATATTGAACTCGAAGTTTTATTCAGTGCTTCAACCATCGCTTCAACCACCGATGGAAAATATTATTATCGCAGCGATGATACTTGTGTGCCATTGCTACCCGATGAACTCTCAAGGCTATTTACCGATAAACCTTCATTTATTTGGGAAACCAGAAAAACAAGAATTAACATTTCAGAAATTGATGCATCCAAATTTTCAAACTTCAAAAAAGATATTCAAACATCAACAAGAACATCTTCTAACGTAAAACAAAAAACGGATGATGAGTTATTAGAACATTATTTTTTTGCGGAAGATGGTTTTTTTACAAACCTCGGTATAATGTGGCTTGGTAAGCGAAATGACAGAGCTAAACTTTTATATTCTCCCACCATTCATTTTTTAAAATTTGACGAACGAGAACAAAAAGTAAACAAATTGCTTTGGGAGGATCATTCTCTAAATCCAAAAGAATTAATTGAAGCCGTGTGGACTGAAATACCTGATTGGAAAGAAGGAGTAGATGTGGCTGATGGCATGTTTCGCAAATTTATACCAAACTATGAAGAAGAAGTGATTCGTGAGTTAATGGCAAATGCTTTAGTGCACCGTCCCTACACCACAAGAGGAGATATATTTATTAACCTTTATCACGACCGCTTGGAAGTAGTAAACCCAGGTCTTTTTCCTATTGGTGTTACAGCAGCCAATGTTTTGCACAAAAATGTAAGGCGTAACCCATATTTGGCACAAGTGTTTTACGATTTGCATTTAATGGATAAAGAAGGTTCGGGTATTGATAAAATGTATCAGGTATTATTATCAAATGCCAAGCACATTCCCATACCATATCAAGGGGATGATTTTGTAAAATTTACGATTAATAAACGTATTTCAAAAACGGAAATCATTTCATTAATTAACAGGGCGAATGAAGAATTTCAATTAAGTTCGAAAGAGTTGATCTCATTAGGTCTTATTGCTCAATATAATTCTATTTCATCTTTAGAGTTTTCAAAGGAACTTAATTTGCCTAACCAAACCAATGTAGTTACAAATTGGTTAGGACGTTTGTTAGAACTTGGCTTATTAACTTCTAAGGGAAATACAAAAGCAAAAGAATATGCTATAAATTCCGACTTTTTGAAAAAGGCAAATTTCAAGGGGAAAACAAATTTAAAGCGAATAGAAAACCATCGCTTAGAAGAATTGATTTATCAGGATTTGAATATTTATGATGACTCCTTAATAAAGGATATTCATAAAAGAATTGGAGAAGAAATTCCATTGAGGAGATTGAAATTTATTATTGCCAAAATGTTTAACGAAGGCAAGTTAACAAAAATTGGAGCTAACAGATGGACTAAATATACTCTAAACAAAAACTAGTGAAATAAACACTAAATGTTTAGATAAATGTTTAGATAAAATAGATGATAGAAGTATAAGTAATTGAAAATCAACAATTTTCCTATTGAGCAAAAAGGATGAAATAAACACCCTTTTTTATCTAAAATGGTGAGATAAAATAGTAGATAGAAATTTATTGCATTAAAAATCAATAGTTTATATTAACCAAAACAGTGTGAAATAAACAGCAAAAAGTCTATAAAAGCGTAAAAAAAATGTCAGAATTATGATTTATAAGATTAAAAGATAATAGGATTTTTAAAATGAAATACGAAGAAACAACAAGAAAAATAATTGGCTGTGCTATGAAAGTGCACAGCACATTAGGGAATGGCTTTCAAGAGGTTATTTATCAAAGGGCTTTGGCTATTGAATTAGAAAAACAAGGACTGGGTTTTAAACGTGAAATGGAAATGACAATTTTCTATGAAGGAATAAATATTGGAACAAGACGTGTTGATTTTTTTGTAGAAGAAAATATTATGGTTGAACTAAAAGCATTGATAATGTTGGAAGATGTTCATTTGGCTCAGGCAATGAATTATTGTCAAGCATACAATTTACCTATTGGCTTGCTTATAAATTTTGGAGCTAAAAGCCTTGAATTTAAAAGGGTGTATAATGTAAATCATCCTGAAAACAAGGACTACATCAAGAACAATCCTACAATCAAAAAATCCTAAAAATCTTAATTCAGACAAATGAACGATACCGATAAAAATAAAATAATAGACCTAATAAAGGCAGGCGAAAAATTGCCTAAGGAATTTATTTATAAACTTTTTGCCGATGAAGAAGATGTATTTCTTTTTTGGAATGGTAGAAAGGAAGATACCACCAATATTGCCCTACCATTCCATAGCATTGAACACATTGACGAGCCACGAAAAGAAAAAGACAAGGCACAAGCCAGTATGTTTGAAACTGATTTTAGAGGCCGACAACTCAAAGGCTGGACAAACAAACTCATTTGGGGTGATAATAAACTCATACTTTCATCATTGGCAAATGGCCCAATGAGAGATGAAATAGAAAAGGAAGGCGGGTTGAAATTAATTTACATTGACCCACCGTTTGCCGTAGGTGCCGACTTTAGTTTTAATATTGAAATTGGTGGCGAAACAGCCGAAAAAAAACAAAGTATTATTGAAGAAATTGCCTACCGTGATACATGGGGAAAAGGCATTTCATCTTATCTAAGCATGATGTATGAACGGTTGAAGTTGATGCATAATTTATTGGCGGAGGATGGCAGTATTTATGTGCATTGTGATTGGAGAGTAAGTTCTTTTCTTAGAATTGCATTAAATGAAATCTTTGGAATAGATAATTTTTCAGTTGAAATAATTTGGCAAAGAACAACCTCACATGCTCAAAAACAATCGTTTGGAAATGTTCACGACTATATTTTATTATACAGGAAAAGTAAAGAAAAATTTACTTGGAATCCACAATACGAGCCACATTCAGAAGAACACATCAAAAAATACTACAACAATGTTGACGAAAATGGCAGAAAGTTTACATTAGGTGATATGACAGCAGCTGGTTCAGGTCCATCACGTATTTTTTATGGGAAAGAAATTGCACCACCAAAAGGAACACATTGGCGTTATTCACAAGAAAATATTGACAAACTTTGCGAAGATGGCTTGGTTGTAATGACATCAAATGAACGACCTAGATTTAAACGATATTTGGATACACTTGAAGGAAGAATTATTAGTGCTTTATGGGCAGATATATATCCAATAAATTCACAGGCTAATGAATCGCTAAGCTACCCAACCCAAAAACCCGAAGCCCTCTTAGAACGCATCATCAAAGCCAGTAGCAACGAAGGCGATTTAATTGCCGACTTCTTTTGTGGTAGTGGAACAACAGCAGCAGTGGCTGAGAAATTAGGGCGTAAATGGATTACAACAGACTTAGGAAGATTTTCAGTTCACACAGCAAGAAAACGCTTGATTGGTGTGCAAAGAGAATTGCAAACTAATGGCAAAGATTTCCGGGCTTTTGAATTGCTAAACCTTGGTAAATATGAACGTCAGTTTTTTATGGACGAGCTGGCTCCCTCTCCTTTGGAGAGGGCTGGGGTGAGGTCAGCAAAAGAAGATTTATATGTGGATTTAATTTTAGAAGCGTACAAAGCTAAACGAATTGACGGTCACGCAACATTACACGGCAGCAAAGCAGGGCGTTTTGTAAATGTGGGCCCTTTAGATGTGCCTGTAACGCAAAGCAGATTGATGGATATTTTTGAAGAGTGCCGTCAAAAACTTTACACACAAGTTGATGTTTTGGGCTTTGAATTTGAGATGGGTTTAACGCCACAATTTATTCAGGAACTAAAAGAGAAAGGTGTATCCGTTACACTCAAATATATTCCGAAAGATGTGTTCGATAAGCGTGCTGTAGAAAAGGGGCAGGTGAAATTCTTTGATGTTGCTTATTTGAACTCTAAAGAAAAAGTAAAAGGGAAATCCATCACTATTGAACTCACAGACTTTGTTACACACTACACCCAAGATGACATTGAAGAACTGCAACAATCAATGAGAGCAGGAAGCAAGGTTGTAATTGAAGATGGACAAATAATAAAATTAGAGAAAGATAAAAACGGAATTATCAATAGATCTATTCTTACGGAAAATTGGTACGACTGGATTGACTATTGGGCTATTGATTTTAACTACGAAGACAAAAAAGAAATCATCAAAGTAAAAAACGACAAAGGCGAAATAGAAGAAAAATGGAGCGGTAATTATTTATTTGAAAATGAATGGCAAAGTTTCCGCACTAAGAAAAATCCAACACTTGAATTTACAAGCATTGCCCACGAATATAAAGCAGCAGGTAAATACAAAGTAATGGTAAAAGTGGTGGACATTTTAGGAATCGATACAAGCAAAATTATTGAGGTAGCAATTTTATAATACCGCTATTAACTTTAACAACGTGACCCAAAACGAGTGCTATTATATATGTTATACAAATACAGTTTCGGTATTATCTTTACAAAAAATAATATATAATACAAGTGAGTTCCAAAATCAAAATCAAAGGCACCCCCAGTTTGAATTTCCAAATCTGAGATTTATGGTGGGAAGGATAGTACATGCCTAAAAGAATACCCATACTCCCCAAAAAGAGTGCATGCCACAATAATGCTTTTTCGCTGATTCGAATCCGATTGTTTGTTGCACGGTATTTATCAATACGCATCAGTATAAAACAGTAGAGGTTGAAAATTAGGATAAATAGGAGAAAGAATTTCATAAGTTAGTTTTTTGTTAGATTTTTAATACGCTCTTCCTTTCCACAAATATTTTATTGGCAAAAGATAATACACACCCAAAGCTATGTTAAAAGGTATTTGCAGAAATTCATAAAGTAAAACTTGTATATAATTGCATGGCAGGTTTAAATATTTAGACAGTGCAATTATTTGTATATTTTGAATCAAGTATTTGGTACAAAAAAAGAATAATCCGAGCTTCCAGTTTATGACACACAACAATACAAGCATGAATGGGTAAAGACCATAATAAAACAAAATTAATTTGGTAATTATATTTAAACCTGATGCTCCTGCCAGCCAGCGTTTGCGTTGATTGAATAGCGTTTCTAAATTCTTGGCAGGGCTTGTAAAATTTAAAGAACCCTTATCCATCAAATTCAATGAACTATAACCTTGTTTTCTTATTGCGGTATATAATGCCAAGTCTTCCGTGATAGAAAAATCTATTTGTTCGTAACCGCCCGTTGCAAAATAGGCTTCGCGTTTTATGGCCATATTGTTTCCCACTGCTGTTACGGGTATTCCGAAATTGGAGATAGCTTTGAGCAGGGAAGAAAAATACAACCAATCATATTTTTGCAAAATTGAACTGTCATTTTTCATCACCGTAGTTCCGCTCACTATTCCTGTTTTTCCGGCAAAAGATTTCAATATAGTTTTCACCCAATTTTTATTGACAGTGATATCTGCATCTGTAACAAAAAAATATTCGCCTTTGGCTTGGTGGGCAAGCTGTGCAAGCACATTGGCCTTGGCTTTTGCTTTCCCTACTTGCTCCGTTATGTTATATATTTTTAATTGTATTTTAGTTTTGTTTTTTGCAATAAACGCTAGTACTGTTTTCTCTGTATTATCGGTTGAATTATCATTGCCAATTAATACTTCTATTTTATCATTTGGATAATCCATTTCTATAATACTTTGCAAACAGCTCTCGATATGTTGTTCTTCATTTCGGGCAGCAATTAATATAGAAATAAAAGGTTGGTGTACTATTGGATTTTGTTTTACATTCTCCATCACAAAAACTGAAACAAAAAACAATACCTGCAAGCCTATCAGCACTGCGGCATACACCAGTAAAATATTTAGCAGCACGCTCATAACGAATGAAATTGGTAACCCTCCTTACTATATCTTTCTAAAAAATACGGCAATAGTATTTTTAAATTGTGCTCCGCTTTTATACTGTCATGAAAAACAATAATACTGCCTGCCTTTATATATTTTCCCATCTTCTTTTTGCAGTTCTCAATATTTAGTTTGGGGTCAAAATCGCCGGTAATAAAATCCCACATTATAATATTATAGTGCTGTAATAAATGTGTTGCCTGTGTGGGTTTTATTTTACCATAAGGTGGCCGGAAAAGCTTGCTGTTAATAGCGGTTGCTGCGGTTGCAATATCGTTATAATATACAGTATTGTTTGTTACAAAACCATTTAGATGGTGTTGCGTATGGTTCCCCGTTGTGTGACCCTTTTGTAATACACTATTATATATTTCAGGATATTTGAGTACATTATTTCCCACACAAAAAAAGGTAGCTTTTGCGTGATATTGATTTAACAAATCTAATACATAATCTGTAACGCCTGGGCATGGCCCATCATCAAAAGTAATATACAATATTTTCTCTTCCACCTGTTTTTGCCAAGTTAGTTGCGGAAACATTTTCATGATCCATTTTGGGTTATGATGGAGATATAATTTCAACAGTCCCGAATAAGATTCGGGAGGCAAATTTGGCGAATTTAATCTTTCTTTTAACCTTCATTTTTCAACATCCCAAATAAAAAATTTAAGATTTCTAACTTTTATCATAGAAACACGTAACAAACGCTATAATTTTGAAACCACAAAAATGAACAAAACACTATATATATTTTTTGCTGGTTTATTGTTATCTATAAACTCGGCAAATGCCCAGCAGGTGTGGAAGTTGGAAGACTGTGTGCGAAAGGCAGTACAAGAAAATTTTAGGATAAAGCAGGCACAGCTCAATACGCAAAGCAATGTGCTGGATGTAAACCAGGCCCGTGCCCAAATGTTGCCCTCCATCAATGGCTCAGGTACGCAGGCATTCAACCTAGGCCGCAATGTGGACCCTTTTACCAACACATTTTCTAACCAAACTATCCGCTCCAATAATTTTAGCTTACAGGCAAACTGGACTTTGTTCAATGGGTTCCAGGTGCAGAACACCATTAAACGCGAACAGTTCGATTTGCAAGCCTGGCAAGCCGATGAGAAAACCGCAAAGAATGATATTGCCCTGCAAGTGGCTGGTCAGTATTTGCAAATTTTGATGAATAGGGAACTTGTTTTTACTTCGCAAAAGCAATTGGAACTATCACAATTGCAAGCCTCACGCTTACAAAAATTGATGGATGCGGGCAAAATTTCGGAAGGGGAATATTTGCAGCAACTTTCGCAGGTGGCCAACGATGAACTTAATTTGGTTAACGCAAAAAGCAATTTGCAGATGTCGTATTTATTGTTGTGGCAGTCCATGAATATGGAGGCTGATACGGCGAATAATATTGAGGCTCCACCTGCTCTAATACCCATGCGGGCCAGTGCCAGAAACCCCAAAGAAATATTTGACGCCATTTATCAAAACCGTCCCGAAATACAATCGGCTACTTTTAAATATAAATTAGCCCAAACCCAACAAAAAATTTCGGAAGGCACACGGATGCCGCGATTGAATATGTTTGGAAATATATCGTCATTATACGCATCAACCCGAAAAGATATTATAGGTTTTAATTTTAATGGATATAATATTATAGGTATTACACAAAATAGTTATGATACCGTGGTAGCCCCTCATCTAGATTATGTAACCAAAACCACACCTTTTAACAAACAAATTCAAAACAATTTCGGACAAAATTTTGGGCTTAGTTTAACGGTTCCCATATTTAATAATTTACAAGCACATACCGCTGTTCAAAAAGCAAAAATACAAGCAAATTTGGCTCAGGTAAATTTAGATTTGGCCAAGATGAACTTATATAAAAATATCCAACAGGCAGTAATCGATTTGCAAGTGGCCGAGACCCGATACGAAGCTTCGCAGAAGAATTTTAATGCCCAACAAAAAAACTTTCAGGTAAGCAAACTTCGCTACGAGAATGGGGCAACAACGCTCACTGATTTTCAATTGGCAAGCACTAATTATACAAGGTCGGAGAGTAGTTTTTTGCAGTCGCGATACGAACTTATTTTTCGACAAAAAATTATAGATTTTTATATGGGCAACGAATTAAAATTTTAATAAAAGTATTATATATATTTATATGGAAACCAAGAAGAAAAAAAGCAAATTAAAATATTGGGTTATCGGCGGAATTTTGGTACTTATTATAGCTATTGTTATAGCAGAAAAGATGGGCAGTAAGGAAGGTATTAAAGTATCATCGGAAAAAGTATTGAAGCGGGATATTATAGAAACTGTAACCGCCAATGGTAAAATACAACCCGAAACCGAGTTGAAAATTAGTCCCGATGTGAGCGGACAAATTGTGGAGATGCTAGTAAAAGAAGGCGACTCCGTGATAAAAGGACAAGCACTCTGTAATATAAACCAAGATATGTACACCGTGGATGTTGACCGACAAAAAGCAGCATATCAAAACACCCTAGCCAGTGTGGAAGCCGCTCGTGCCCGATTGAAACAATCAGAAGCCCGTACAGAAAGTGAAACTGCAAACTTTAACCGCATGAAAAAATTGTTCGACCAAAAAGTAATTTCACAAGCAGAATGGGAGGCAGCAAGAAGCACCTATTTAACCGCACTTTCGCAGGTAGAAGCTGATAAACAAAGTATCAATGCGATGGAATATACGGTGAAGAGTTCGGAAGCTGGCGTGCGTGAATCGCAGAAGCGTTTGAGTCGCACTACTATATATGCACCCAAGAGTGGCACCATTAGCAAACTATATAAAAAGCAGGGAGAAAGTGTGGTAGGAACCAATCAAATGATGGGCACGGATATATTATCTATTGCCGATTTGAATTATATGCAAGTGTCAGTAGATATTAATGAAAACGATATTGTAAAAATTAAAAAAGGCGACACTGCATTGTTTTATATAGATGCATTTAAAGGACGCAAATTTAAAGGACTGGTAACCGAGATTGGAACCTCATCTAATACAGCAATTACCACAGCAGACCAAGTTACCAATTTCCCGGTAAAAATAAAAGTGATACGCGAGTCGTATTTAGATTTGTGTACCGTGGCAACTCCATATCCACTTAAGCCCGGACTAAGTGTGAATGTTGATATACAAACCAATAGGGTAATACAAGTATGGTCGGTTCCTATTGAAGCTGTGGCTACCCGTGAGCTAAAAAAAGAGGAAGAAAAACTTGGAGAAAAAGACAAGAAAAAAGACAAAAATAAAAAGGAGGAGCAGGAAGAATCATATAATAATAATTCCACAAATACCACCACCCAAGTAAAACAAGATGTAGAAGAAATTGTATTTATTATAGAGAATGGAAAGGTGAAAAAAAAGGTAGTAAAATCAGGAATACAAGACGATAATTATATACAGATAGAAGGTCTAACAGGCAATGAAGATATAGTTACAGGACCCTATGAAGCCGTTTCAAAAACATTGAAAGATGGTGATAATATAAAGGTGGTGAAAAAGGAGGATTTGTTTGAGGGTAAGAAGAAGTAGGGTTGTCGGTTATCTGTTATCGGCAAAACGGGTACCGTCGGCTGAAGCCAGACGGAAATAGATTCGAAAAAAATATTATATATAGTCGACCGTATGGCACAGATAACCGACAACAGATAACAAAATCATTAAATCAAACCTCGTTAAATCATTAAATATAAAAAGTGGATTTTAAACTAGATAAAACAGCATTTAAAATGGGAAGTCATAAAGACTCGGGGAATGACCGTGCTTATTGGCTGAGTAAGACCCCAATGGAACGGTTTGAGGCGGCGTGGTATCTGATTAGTCAAGCGTATGGCTTTGACCCGGAGAACCCGCCACCGATGGATAAAACATTATTTTCTACCCGCAAGCATGAAGTTCGATAAGGATTTGTATGAAATATGAAATAACATTAAAAAACCACTTTAAAGCCTTAGAATCTATTATATTTATCACGACTTGTCTTATTGGGTGTATAATATATTTAGGGCAAAAGAATGGATATGAAAGAGATGCAGTTGGTTTTATCTCGGCATCTATAATAATAAGTATAGCATCGGTTTATATCTTCATATTGAATATTACTATCATAATAATGGATTGAAATTAGAAATTAGCACATTTGAAAAAAAGGCAATAATATTGACTGACAAATATGGGTTTACTGAAACATTCGATTTTGATGATTTAGCACTAATTAAATTGTATATGCCCCCTTCGTGGCATAGAGGCAGTAATTTTCAGCTTTTACCATTCGAACAATATCATTATGCTCGAATATATACTAAAAGTGGGAGGACAATAATTATTACATGTCTTATGGCTCAAAGAGTTGAAAATGCAATGAGAGGAATAAAAGGTGTCCCTATTGAGAAAGAGAAGAGATTATTTGCAAGTATTTATTTTGAATAAAATACTTAAAACAACAATTTCCAAATCGCAAAATTCTTGTTTTCCTGCGTTACCCCGAACCCGAGACGATTTGCAATCGTCTTGAAATGGGTTTTGGGTTTGCAACCCAATTGGAGAATATATTTGCGGTTACAAACCGCATTCCTTGTGCAAGACGATTACAAATCGTCTCGGGTTGGGTTGTATAATGACTGTCAATATTAGTGTCCGTTGATGTTCGTGTTTTTGTCTACGAGTTACGGTTCGTTGCTCTTTTTTTGTCGTACAATAATTGTTTAGCCCGAACCCGAGACGATTTGTAATCGTCTTGAAATGGGTTTTGGGTTTGCAACCCAATTGAAAGCCGAGAGATTGAGAGTATATTGCGGTTACAAACCGAAGTCCTTGTGCGAGACGATTACAAATCGTCTCGGGTGGTTTAAGCAATACAAGCCCTAAGCAATTCTTGTATTATCTACTTTCACTACCACCAGCTCTTCAAAACAACAATTTCCAAATCGCAAAATTCTTGTTTTCCTGCGTTACCATCAGCATTTGGTTTTTCCCTACTTGCCTTGATTCTACTGGTACTATCATGGTTTCATCTTCTGGAGTGGCACTTAATGAATGTTCAACCATCTTGCCATTTTCCATTACTGTCATTTCAATAATACCCGGGCTTTTTCTATCCAGTTTATTATAATAGAAAATAACCCTATCGGGTAGCAACATAGTGGTGAATGAGGAGAATATACCATCATCGTTGAGGGTGCTTTGGTTTTTGCGGATAGATTCTTTCCAGCACATTTTTCCTGTACTGTCCAGGCAAACCAAAATAATTTCATTATATATATAAATGGTACGATAAGTGGTTTGCATGGTTCCATTTACAAAGTAATTGGTGCTTTGTTGGCTGGTATAATATTTCTCGGCAACCAATAAAGTTTTCCCATTTTCAAAGCGGAAGAAATTTTTTATATAATAATCTTTCAAATCGGATGAAAAATAATAAACCCTGTTTCCCAGAAATTTCACACGGTCGCTGTCATTGAAATTGTGCTTTTCTAATTGTACAAATTGGGGTGTTTCTAAACTGAACTCACAATGGAACATCCCGTCTATCTTGTCCGATTCTTCACGGCCTTCAAAACCCTGCACAATTAATTTATGTTGCTTTTTATCAACCCAAAAAGTAGCTTGTTTTATATAATAACTTTCTGATGGAACAATAAGGCGGGCCATAATTTTTTCAGCGGCGTTATAATAGTGTACACTGTGCTTGTATTTTAAAGGAATTTTGCGGTAAACAGAATCCAAATATTCAGTACTCAGCATATAAAAGTTGCCCTCATCGTCTAGTTGTATTTCTTCTATATCTGCATTATCGGTAATATAACCAGCTACTACGGTAGTATCATAAAACAATCTACCATCACCATCAAAAACAATGATATTCATGGTAAATTCACCAATGGTATTATAATCGGTATTGAATAATAAGGTTTTGCTTTTATCGGGACTTTGGTCTATTATAAATTCGCCATCATCTTTATAGCTTTTCAGTGGTGTTTCAGCAATTTTCACAGGTTCTCCTATGGCCTTCCCACTGTAATCAAAATTTTCGAGAAATACGGTATTTTTTGCTTTAAAAACATCATGCTTTTTAGTGAGCAGCAGCACATGGTTGTCGAAAGCTAAGGAGCTAATAATACGGCTTCTACGTGAGTCAGGTTTTAATTTGAACGACTGCTGCACCTGCATTTCTTCATTATAGGTTTGTATATATATTCTTTTGTTTTCTGTCTCATTTCTGGCAAATGAAAAAACATATTGGTCGGTATTTTTGCCACACCAAGTAATATTGCCTTTACTGTTAAATAAATATTCAGAAGGCGATTTTATAATACTTTGTGATTGGCAAAAAAATACCGAGCATGAGAAATATATGATATATATTATCTTGGTTATTTTAATATAGTTTTTGGTTTTTGCCATCGTGCTTATCGTTTCCTTTCACCAACATATTTTGCAAGACGATACCTGAATAAATTGACTTATACGAACAAAAGTAGCTGCAAATGACGGATATTTGCACAATAAATTTAACGAAAAATATAAATTTAACCCGTGTCTAAAAATAAACGAAAAATAATCAACGACCCTGTTTATGGCCTTGTAAATGTGCCCTACGACTTGGTGTTCGACATTATAGAAACCCCGACATTTCAGCGGTTACGCAGGATTAACCAGTTGGGTATGACTAATTTGGTATATCCCGGGGCTCTGCATACCCGCTTTCACCATGCCATTGGTGCAATGCACCTGATGCAGATGGCGGTAGAAAATTTAAGATTTAAAGGTGTAGAAATATCTGAACACGAGGCAGAAGCAGCATCTGTGGCTATTTTGTTGCACGATGTGGGGCATGGGCCTTTCAGTCACGCCCTCGAAAATTCCATCATAGAAGTTCACCACGAAGAACTCTCTTTGGCCTTGATGGACGAACTCAATGAAACTTTTGGCGGACGATTACAAACAGCAATTCAGATTTTTAAAAACCAATATCCCCGCAAATTTTTTCACCAGCTTATCACGGGGCAACTAGATATGGACCGTCTTGATTACCTGCGTCGTGACAGTTTTTACACGGGCGTATCCGAAGGCACCGTGGGTTTTGACCGTATCATACACATGCTCGATGTATATAAAGACGAATTGGTGGTTGAAGAAAAAGGGCTCTACTCCATTGAGAAATTTTTATTGGCCCGCCGGCTGATGTATTGGCAAGTATATCTTCACAAAACGGTGATTGCTGCCGAAAGTCTGTTGATCAATATTTTAACCAGGGCCAAATATGTGTCTCAGCAGGGCCTAGAACTTTTTGCTACGCCTACTTTGCAATATTTCCTGCAACAGCACATCAATACCGAACAATTTAACAGCAACAAAAAGTATATACTAAACAAATTTGTAAAACTCGACGATTTTGATGTACTCGCTTCCATCAAGAGCTGGACTGAGGCACCTGACAAGGTTTTGTCCTTGCTCTGCCAATGGATGGTTGACCGCAATTTGCCCAAAGTGATTTTGCAGGATAGTCCCATATCTTCAGAAATGTTATTGGAAAAGCAAACACAAATATCACATAAATATGGGGTAAGTATGCAAGATGCAGCTTATTTTGTATATGAAGGAACGGTGTCGAATATTACGTATAACAATGAAGAAAAGGGAATCAAAATTTTGATGAAGAACGGTGAGGTATCCGATTTATCAAAAGTTTCGCAGCAGTATAATATCCCGTCGGTATATCAAACCATGGTGAAATATTATATGTGTTTCAAGGCAAATTAAATAATTTTATATTCGCATTTTCAATAGCATCTTTGCACAAACAAAACAGCATGCAGATAACCGCAAAAATATTGTCAGAACTCACAAATGGTGAACTTATTGGAAATCCAGATGCGGTGGTAAAAGGAGTATCAAAAATTGACCAAAGCGAACCCGAAACCCTCAGTTTTTTTGCAAACCCCAAATACGAAAGCCATTTATATACCTGCAAATCGGCAGTGGTATTGGTAGCTAAAACTTTTGAGCCGCAACAAACAATAGCTGCCACGCTTATTAAGGTGGACGACCCTTATGCCGCGTTTACAAATTTGCTAGAACAGTATCACCAACAGCAGTTGCCAAGTTATGTTGGCATCAGCGAAAAAGCTTCTGTTAATGCACAAGCTGTTTTGGGAAACAATATATATATAGGCGATTTTGCAGTAATAGAGGAAGGAGCTACAATAGCTAACGGGGCTATGATATACCCACAAACCTATATCGGAAAAAATGTAAAAATTGGAGCAGGAACTATTATATATCCGGGCGTAAAAATATATTATAATTGCGAGATAGGAAATAACTGTATTATACATGCTGGCACCATTATAGGCTCAGATGGTTTTGGGCATGCACCTCAGCAAGACGGCTCGTATAAAAAAGTGCCACAAATGGGTAATGTTATTATACACAATAACGTAGAAATAGGAGCAAATTGTACAATTGACAGGGCTACCATGGGCAGCACAATTATAAGAGATGGTGTGAAATTAGACAACTTGATACAAGTGGCCCATAACTGCGAGATAGGCGAAAACACAGTAATAGCAGCACTCACGGGAATTTCAGGAAGCTCTAAACTGGGGCAACAATGTGTGATTGGCGGGCAAGTAGGATTTGTAGGCCATGTAAATATTGCAAACGGTACACAAATAGGTGCCCAATCTGGAATAATGAAAGATATCACCGAAGAGAAAAAAGCATGGATAGGCTCCCCCATATATGAATTGCGTGAATCGTTTAAAATGCAGGCAGCATATAGAAATTTGCCAGAAATGGTGAAACGGATTAACGAGCTGGAAAGAACAATCAAACAATTGAAACAGGACGAAAAACTATAATAGTTGTAATACATAATGAATTTAAAACAGACAACCATAAAAAAAACCGCAACACTTAGCGGTATTGGTCTTCACACGGGGTCGCAGGTAAGTGTGGAGTTTTGCCCTGCTGCAGAAAACCATGGATATAAATTCCAACGCACCGACTTGCCCGGGCAACCTATAATTGAAGCAGATGTTGACTATGTGGTAGATGTGAGCCGTGGTACTACACTTGAAAAAAATGGAGCACGGGTAGCCACCGTTGAGCATTGTTTGGCCGCACTTGCGGGACTTGAGATTGACAATGTGCTGATAAAAATAGATGGGGCCGAAATTCCAATTATGGATGGCAGTGCCATGCCTTTTGTAGAAGCTTTACAGGCAGCGGGTATTATAGAGCAAGAGGCCGACCGGGAATATTTTAACCTGGCCCAAAATGTACATTATCTGGAAGAAGAACGTGGTGTAGAGATGATAGCCATGCCGCTCGACGATTACCGACTTACGGTGATGGTTGATTACAATTCGCCCGTATTGGGAAGCCAGCATGCATCGCTTACCAGCTTAAAAGAATTTAAAAAAGAGATAGCCGCTTGTCGCACTTTTTGTTTTTTGCATGAGTTGGAAGCCTTGTTGAAAAATGATTTAATAAAAGGGGGAGACCTCAATAATGCGATTGTAATAGTGGACCGTGTGGTTGCCGATGATGAACTTGACCATTTGGCCGGTTTGTTTAATAAACCTAAGGTAGAAGTTCGCAAAGAAGGAATATTGAACAATGTAGAATTGCGTTTTCAAAATGAGCCCGCACGTCACAAATTGCTCGATTTGGTAGGCGATTTAGCACTTATTGGTATGCCCATCAAAGCACAGATTATGTCGGCCAGGCCAGGGCATGCAGCCAATGTAGCCTTTGCAAAAAAGATAAAAGCACTGATCAAAAAATCGAAGAAAAAAGGCGGTGCACCCGTATATGATCCCAATATCAAACCCATACACGATACCGTTGCCATCATGAAAATGTTGCCCCACAAGCATCCTTTTTTAATGGTAGATAAAATTATTGAAATGACTGCTACCACAGTAGTGGGTATTAAAAACATTACCCACGACCAATACTTTTTTGCGGGACATTTTCCATCTGAGCCGCTGTTCCCAGCAGTTCTTCAAATAGAAGCCATGGCACAGGCTGGCGGTATTTTAATATTGAGCCAAGTGCCCGACCCTGAAAATTATGTGACTTATTTTGTAAAGATTGACAATGCAAAATTTAAGGACAAGGTAGTGCCCGGCGATACCTTAATTTTAAAATTAGAACTGACCCAACCTTTCCGTCGCGGTTTGGCTGTGATGAAAGGCTCGGCGTATGTGGGCGATAAACTGGTGTCGGAAGCAGAAATGATGGCACAAGTAGTGAAGAAATAACGCTGAGATAATCCCGATAACTATCGGGACAGAGTGACAAACAATATAATATAGAAGAAATGAAAATTTGTATAACAGGCGGGGCGGGGTTTATAGGCTCACATGTGGTACGGTTATTTGTAAAAAAATATCCAAACTATCATATATATAATTTGGACAAACTAACTTATGCGGGAAACCTTCAAAATATTACTGATATTGAACACGAACCTAATTATACTTTTGTGAAAGGCGATATCGTAGACAATGATTTTATCACCAGTTTTTTCGAACAAGAACAATTTGATGGTGTTATACATTTGGCTGCTGAAAGTCATGTGGACCGTTCTATTTTAAACCCGCTTGAATTTGTACAAACCAATGTAATAGGAACCGTTAATTTACTAAATGCTTGTAGGCAGATTTGGGGCAATAATTATGATAACAAAATGTTTTATCATATTTCAACCGATGAAGTATATGGTACTTTGGGTGACGGTGACAAGTTTACAGAAGAAACAGCTTACGATCCACACTCTCCCTATTCGGCTTCCAAAGCATCGAGCGACCATTTTGTGAGGGCATATTATGATACTTATAAATTACCCATAAAGATTAGTAATTGTTCCAATAATTTCGGCACCCACCATTTCCCCGAAAAGCTTATTCCTTTATGCATTCACAATATTAAAAACAATCAACCACTACCTATATATGGCAAAGGCGAAAACATTAGAGATTGGTTGTGGGTTGAAGATCATGCACGGGCAATTGATGTTATATATCATAACGGAGTACTGGGCCAAACATATAATATAGGTGGCAATAACGAATGGAAAAATATTGATTTGGTGAAACTATTATGCGATTTGATGGACAGTAAATTGAACAGAGCTGCGGGTGAATCGCAAAAATTAATCACTTATGTTACCGATAGGGCTGGGCACGATTTCAGGTATGCCATAGATTCATCCAAACTTCAAAAAAACTTAAACTGGAAGCCAACAGGTGACTTTGAAGGTGTACTTTCGCAAACGATTGATTGGTATTTGCAAAATGAAGAATGGCTGCACAATGTAACCAGTGGAAACTATCAAAAATATTACGAACAACAATATATAAACAGATAAAATATATAACTTATGAATAAAAAAATAATTCTTTGTCTTTCTATGTTATTTGCATTAAATATTTATGCTCAAGATGGTGGCAAGTACCAAAACGCAATTGGCTTGGCACTTGGTTTACCAACAGGCCTCAATTACAAAACATTTTTAAGCAACAAAACCGCATTGGATTTTATTGGGGGAGTAAGAGTAGGCAGCGGCTTTAGTGATGTGTGGCTTACGGGCTTATTCGAAATGCACCAAGATCTGAAATCAGATGGGGCAAAATTTTATTACGGTGGTGGAGCAACGGCACTATATACCAGTATGTTTAGCACACATTTAAGATTTGGGCTAAATGGAACCTTGGGACTAGAATACAAATTTCCGGAAGCACCCTTTGTGTTTGCGGTGGACTGGTCACCTATTTTTTGGTTAAAGGGTATTGATAAGTTTGATGGCAGATCGGGAGCTATTAAAGTACGCTATGTATTAAACTAATTGTATTATAGAAATGCTGCTACGTAAAAAACCTGTTTTGTGCAATTACTATGTAACGTATCGTTGCAATGCCAAATGTGGTTTTTGCGATATTTGGGAAAAACCAAGCCCTTATGTTACACTCGAGAACGTAGAGCAAAACTTGATACAACTGAAAAAATTAGGCGTGAAGGTAATTGATTTTACAGGCGGGGAACCGCTGCTCCACAAGGAGCTGGACAAATTATTGCTATTGGCAAAAAAGTATCATTTTATCACCACAGTTACCACCAATACTTTATTATATCCAAAATATGCTGAAAAATTAAAAGGGCTCATAGATATGCTACATTTTAGTTTGGACTCGGCAGATGAAGAAAAACACAATACCAGTAGGGGCGTAAAACTATATGATAAATTTATAGAATCGCTGCAAATAGCCAAATCATTGGGCGAACGGCCAGATATATTATTTACAGTTACTGAAAAAAATATAGACGAAATAGAAGAAGTATATCAAAAATTTTGTTTGCCCAATAAATATATATTAATTCTAAATCCCATTTTTGAATATAATGGTGTGGGCAGCAAAATAAGTGATGCACAATTAGACGAGTTATTACAATGGGGAAAAAAGAAATATATATATTTGAACAAGGCGTTTATTACCTTACGCAAAGATGGCGGCAACCATATCGACAAGCCTGTTTGTAAAGCCGCAACCACCACTATTGTTATATCTCCTTTTAACGAACTGGTAATGCCATGCTATCATTTGGGCGAAAAATCTTTGCCTATTAATAATAATTTAATTGAACTGCGGAATTCCCCAACATCGAAATATTATATAGCAAATGAAGGGCGACTACCCGGTTGCGAGGGCTGCACAGTGAACTGCTATATGCAACCCTCTTTCAGTGTAAATGTAAACAAATATTGGCTCGATGCCTTGCCCTCAACTCTTAAATACAATATGTTAAAAGGAACCTGGAAAAAACTTGATATAGGATTAAATAAAGCAGCACTATAGTAAACAGTGGTCAGTATCAGTAGTCAGTGCCTCCCGAATGGTCGGGACGGCGTCAGCTACTGATTACTGATTACTGATTACTGATTACTGACTACTGACCACTAAAATAAAAAAATATGATTCAACCATTTGCATACGTAAACCCGCAGGCCAAAATAGCCGACAATGTGGTGATAGATCCATTCACCGTTATTCACAAAAATGTGGAGATTGATGAGGGCACGTGGGTAGGCCCAAACGTGACTATATTTGAGGGGGCACGAATTGGGAAAAATTGCCGGATTTTCCCAGGTGCTGTAATATCAGCCATACCCCAGGATTTGAAATTTGCGGGCGAAGAAACTACTTGCGAAATAGGCGACCATGTTACCATCCGCGAGTGTGTAACTATTAACCGTGGCACCAGCGACAAATGGAAAACCATTGTGGGAAGCCATGCATTGCTAATGGCTTATGTGCATATAGCCCACGATTGTATAATAGGCGAACATAGTATACTGGCAAACTCTGTACAACTTGCAGGCCACGTTACCATAGGCGAATACGCTATAATAGGCGGACTTTCTGCGGTACACCAATTTGTAAATATAGGGCAACATGCCATGGTTTCAGGCGGTTCATTAGTTCGTAAGGACGTTCCACTATATACAAAAGCGGCCCGTGAACCATTGAGTTACGAAGGTGTAAATAGTATAGGACTTCGCAGACGCGGTTTTACTTCAGAAAAAATTGCCGAGATACAAGAGATATATAGATTGTTATTTTTAAGAGGACACAATACCGCCAGAGCCATGCAAATAATAGAAGCGGAAATGCCAGCTACCAAAGAGCGTGACGAGATATTAGATTTCATACGTGAATCGGATAGAGGTATTATGAAAGGATATCAAGCAAGGTGAACTAAAACATTTTTTTATTAAAACTATATCATTTATGAAGAACAATATTATTATACTATCATTAATTTTTATATGCGGTCAATCAGCATCAGCTCAAAAAAAAATGTTCAAATACCCCATTACCCAAAAGCAAAACCAGAGTGATAACTATCACGGCACCATTGTTAAAGACCCTTATAGGTGGCTAGAGTACGACACAGCAGCCAATACTGCTGAATGGGTGAAAAATCAAAATATGTGTACCCGAAACTATATTGATAAAATTTCCTACAGAAATGACATTAGAAAAAAAATAGAAACTTTAAATGATTATCCCAAATATTCTTCACCCATAAAAGCTGGAGATAATTATTTGTTTTATAAAAACAATGGCTTGCAAAATCAAAGTGTAATATATATACAACAAAATTTGTATGGTGAACCCGCTGTACTTATTGATCCCAATACATACTCAAAGGAAGGCACCACAGCTATTGGCCTTGCAGGTATTTCTAATGATAATAAATATGCAGCATTTACAGTGCAAAAAGCAGGTAGCGATTGGCAAGAAATTATAGTATATGATCTAACTACAAAAAAACAAACGAGCGATAAATTAGAATGGGTGAAATTTAGTGGGGCATCGTGGTACAAAGGCGGATTTTTTTACAGCCGGTATGATGCTCCTAAAGCAGGGCACGAATTTTCATCGACAAACCAAAACCATAAAATATATTATCATACACTGGGCAATACACAGGATAAAGACCAGTTGATTTATACAGACCCTGCCAACCCATTGCGATATTTTGGGGCAGAAATAACCGAAGATGAAAAGTATATGTTTATATCTATTTCTGAAGGAACTTATGGCACCGAATTATTATATAAAAATTTGGCAAAAGAAGACAAAGATTTTAAAGTACTGTTCAAAGGTTTTAAACATGAATATGGTGTGGTTGATAATATAGGCAACAAACTATTGGTGATATCGAACGAAGGCACACCCAATAAGCAGCTGGTTTTGGTTGACCCCGATAACCCGCAAAAAGAGAA